>CAVJBF010000012.1:0-44537 GCA_963647785.1 Acutalibacteraceae bacterium | reverse complement strand
ATGCCATGCATTCTGCTGAAATTTCAGAAGGGGGGCCCTGCTATAGGGAGCTTACTATAAAAAACAGTGTAACGTATTGATTTTAAATCAAAGTTCAGCGATCCTCAAGATGTTTCGAGACATAATTTTTTTGATCTCGACTGAAATCGCTTTTTAGTTGAAAATCAAATGATTAAGAAGGAAATCGCATTCGAGAGCAAAGTTCTTGAGAAGTTAACAACATACTGAAAACATCATTTATATCATTATGCTGCGTAGATTATTGCTGTAATACACATCATCACCGTTTTCCGGAATTTTTTCTCCCAGAGCAGTCACACCACTTTTCGATTGATTTTCTAGAAGGACATTCTCTCCTCGGAATCATCAATACGCAGAGCTTATTTATATAAAATATGCTCTACGTATTGACATTTGGGGAGACAAATGAGCACAAACATCGGATATCTAAAGAGTATTATTGTTGAAAATCAACAACTAATTCCCAAAAAATCACTAATTCGGCGCAACGCCTTCTTTGACCCCGCTGCCTCATACGTTCTGGTCGGCCTGCGTCGCGTCGGCAAGTCCTACACGCTTTTTGAATATATTCAAACATTGCTCTCAAACGGCGTTGCTCATCCCGAAGATATTCTCTACGTCAACTTCGAAGATGACCGCCTCTACTCTTTTGATGTTTCAGACTTTGATCAACTGCTTGTCGCATATCACGAGCTTTACGGCTCTCATCGCCGCCCGCTTCTTTTTCTTGATGAGTTACAAAACATCACTGGCTGGGAAAAATTCGCCCGCCGATTAGCTGATACTGGCTATCGCGCCTTTCTCACGGGGAGCAATGCGCGAATGCTGAGCACCGAAATCCATACAACGCTCGGCGCCCGTTACCTGATTCGTGAGATCCATCCTTTCTCATTTCGCGAATTTCTTCGCTTCCATGGCCTGGAGATCACGCCTCTTTCGCTCTATGCCCCAGAAGCTCGAGACATTCGAAAAATGTTTGCCGAGTACCTTGTCTGGGGAGGTCTCGCCCCAGTCTTTTCCCTTGAAGAAAAGGATCAGTGGCTTCAAGGCCTTCGAGACAACGTCCTGCTGCGAGACATCGCTAGCCGAAACAGCATCCGTTCCACGAGCGGCTTGTTCATGCTCATCCGAAAACTCGCAGAAAGCGTTATGCAACCTGTCTCCATCACGCGCCTTCTGCACCTCATGCAAAGCGCACACATTGAAGCTTCCCGCAACTCCATCGCTGCCTGGCTTGAATCCATGAAGAACGCTTGCCTCATCCGCAGCGTGCCGAATTTCCGGAATTCCATTGCAGAACGCATAACACAGCAGAAGCACTACTTGAGCGACAACGGTCTTCTTCACTGCATGCTCACCGACCCCGACGCCAAGCTTCTGGAGAATCTCGTAGCGATTGAACTTTTCCGCCGCATCAGTTCAGGTCGCATCTTTCATTACCGCAACGGCGTCGAAGTCGACTTTTATCTGCCAGACATCGAGCTAGCCATTCAAGCTTCTCTCACAGTGGCCGATGAGAAAACCCTTGAGCGAGAAACTCGAGCGTTGGTGCATCTCTCTAAAGCAGTTCCTGTCAAGGACTGCCTCATTCTCACCATGGATGAAGAAAACAACCTCGAAAAAGACGGTGTCCGCATCCGCGTCATTCCGCTCTGGAAGTGGCTTCTGAACGACGACTGCGCCGCTTGACGCTCCTATCCGCATCGAGCAAAAAAGGCGGCGCCCCCATCGGAAACGCCGCCCCAACGATCACTGAAGAAAAGCCTTCCTGCTACTTCTTCTCGTCCTTCTTCGCCTTCTTCACTTTCTGCGCCTTCTTTTCCGCGAGCAGCCGCCCCGTCGGCGACACGCCGTTTTCAAACATGGCGCTCGCGCGAGCGACGATCAAGGGATCGACGTTGCCCACGATCTGCGCATCCTTGTTGGCGTAGGGGATGTGATTGAGCACATAGCGCATGGTGTTCAAGCGGGCGCGCTTCTTGTCGTCGCTCTTTACGACCGTCCACGGACAGTCCGCCGTGTCGGTGGTGAAGAACATCGCCTCCTTGGCGCGGGTGTAGTCATCCCACTTGTCCAAAGACGCCTTGTCAATCGGCGAGAGCTTCCAGCGCTTCAAGGGATGAAGCTCGCGCTCCTTGAAGCGGCGGCGCTGCTCGTCCTGCGAAACGGAGAACCAGAACTTGATGAGATAGATGCCGGAACGCACGAGGAAGCGTTCAAAGTCCGGGCATTCGCGCATGAATTCCTGATACTGGGCTTCATCGCAAAATCCCATCACGCGCTCCACGCCCGCACGGTTGTACCAGGAGCGGTCAAAGAGAACAATCTCGCCCTTTGTGGGAAGGTGCGCCACATAACGCTGGAAGTACCACTGGCCCGACTCTGTTGACGTGGGCTTTTCGAGAGCCACCACACGAGCGCCGCGAGGATTCAAGTGTTCCATGAAGCGCTTGATGGTGCCGCCCTTGCCAGCGGCATCTCGGCCTTCAAAGAGAATGACGACGCGAGCGCCCGTCTCCTTCACCCAGCTCTGCAACTTCAGAAGCTCCACCTGCAGGCCGAACTTTTCGCGCTCGTAGCGCTTGCGCCCCAAGCGGTGGCTGTACGGGTAGCCACCGCGGCGCCAGTCCGCCGAAAGCTCGTCATCGGGATCAATCCCGGTGCGCTCCTTCTTTTCCTTCTTCTTTTCTTCTTCCAGAAGATTGCGCAGAATGACCTTTCGATCCTTCGGCGCCTTGCCGCGCAGGATGGCGGCAATTGCTTCGCTGTCGACGTCCTCGCCCTTTTCAGTGCTGTTGTAGACTTCAAAAGCCTTGGCGTCCTCTTCATCCTTGAAAACGGGCTCCGATCCACGAACGATCGCCGTCTTCGTCCACGTCGGCTGCTCTGCCGTGCGCTTCAAGAGCTGCGCCTTTTCTTCCTTCACCGCCTGCGCCGCAATCTGAGCCTTGTCAGCCACCTTCTTGGCGGCGGTCTTGATCGCCGCCTGGGCAGCTTCCTTCTTTTCCGTCATTTTTTCTCCGTGATTTGTGTTCCCGAGACCTGAATCATTCCGCATTCTCACGACGGGACTCAAGCAATCTGTAGATAGTATCGCGTTTTGCGCCGGAAACGCGAGCGGCGATGCCTGCCGCCTTCGAAAGCGGCAGCTCCTTCGCAATCGCCTCGGCCCACGCCACGACTTCCGGCGTCACTTCCGCGCCCTTCTTTTCCTTTTCGTCCACCGCGATGACGTACTCGCCGCGCGGCTCGTGCGACTCACACCAGGCGGGGACGTCGGCTGCCGTCATCACTTCAAACGTCTCAAAGCGCTTGGTGATTTCGCGCGCCACCGCTATGCGGCGCTCGGGCTCGAGCTGCGCTGCAAGTTCCGCCATCAGCTCGAGGATGCGATGCGGCGCCTCGTAAAGGACGAAGGCGTCGCCGCGGAGGGCGTATCGAGACAACGCCTCGCGGCGCTGCTTCGTCTGCGGCGGCACAAAGCCCGCGAAGGTAAAGCTGTAAGCCTTCAAGCCCGAAGCCGAAAGCGCCGTAATGACCGCTGAAGCCCCCGGCACAGGAATCACGCGGTAGCCCGCGTTTCGCACCTGCTCCACGGCGCGCGCGCCGGGGTCGCTCACCGCCGGCGTCCCCGCATCCGTCACGAGCGCAATGCGCTCGCCTTTGGCAAGCCGCTCGATCAACAGCGCGCTTGCCTGCACCTCGTTGTGTTCATGCACCGAGATCGTCTGCGTGCGGATACCGTAGCGATCGAGAATCTTTCGCGTCTGCCGGGTGTCTTCGCACGCCACGGCATCCGCCGCAGCCAGAACCCACAGCGCTCTTAGCGTAATATCCGCGGCATTTCCGATGGGAAGCCCTACAATATAGAGTGCGGCATGGGGAAAACTCTGTTCGTTGAGCGATGCCGCACGCATGAGCGCGTCCCCCGCAAAGGGGTTTGGAGCGCCTTCGGCCGCACCGGCTTCGTTATTTTCCGTCTTCAATTCGTTTTCGGACTGCATTGTGACCCGTCCCTTCCACTCTCTTGTTGCCTTGTGTCTTGCGGCCTTTGCGACGCTTTCGTCCGCCGTCTCGGCGCAAACCGCGATCGACGCGCTGATGCCGAAGGAAAATCCGGCGCCCGAACCCGCCGTCGCGCAGACGCTGCCGATGCGCATCGCCGTCCTGATGCCCGCCAAGGACTCGCCCTTCTATTCGGTCACACAGGCCGCCGTCAACGGCATTCTTGCCAGCAATTATGCAACAGCCAAGCCCGCGGAAATCCTCCTCATCCACCCCGACAGCAACGGGGACATTCTGAAGCAGGCGGAGAAGGCGGCGGCCGCGGGCGCCATGGCGGCCGTGGGCCCCATTGAGCGCGCCAAAATCGAAACGCTCGCGCACGAGCCGTATCTGCCGTTGCCCATTGTGGCCTTGAACCAGATCGACATGGACCGCGAGATTCCGCTCACCGAAGAGGAAATTGAAGCGAAAAAGCGCGCTGAAGAAGCGCAGGCGCTCGCCGATCAGGCCCAGCGTGAATTGAATCAAGCCGAATCCACCGACACCGCCGGCAACGCCGCCCGCGATGCGGCGATCGATGAAGCCTTCACGCCTTCAGGCGCCATCGCCGCCAAGACCACCGTGCAGGGCTTTGTCGCCGCCGCGGACCTCCCTGAAAAGAACGTGCGCTACGAGCCGCAGCAGTTCCCTCGCCAGTTTCTGATGCTGGGGCTTTCAATGGAAGAGGATGCAGCGTATGTCGCAGAGCTTGGCATCTCGGCGCTCCCCCGCCTCACCGAATCCGGCCGCCGGCCGCGCGTTCTGCTTTTGGACGGCAACGCCCCCTTGGAAAAGCGCGTCTCCGCCGCCTTTGAAAAAAAGCTCCGAAGCCTGGGCTTTGTGCCTGACCGCCTCACCGTGGACGTGGACGCCTACAAGTGGGTGAACACCTTCTTCCGCCTCGTCGTGGACAAGAAGAGTGCAGCGTACCTTGACGAAACGCCGATCGATCAGGAAGCGGATCCCGCAGGCTGGCGCCAGCAGCAGATGCGCATCCGCCGCGCCGAAGCAAGCCTTCGCGCTCGGGCAGCGCTCGCCGAGCCCCCCTATCAGGCGATCTTCATCGCCTTGGACGCCCAGAAGGCCTCTCTCGTGCGTTCTCGCCTGCCGCTGCGCTCCCGCCTCTGGGCGACGTCCGCCGTGAACCCCGGCGACCCCGCAACGAATTCGCAGGCCCGCGCTCTGACGTTTGACCTCCTGCAAGTCGGCTTTGTGGAGAGCCCCTTCGTTCTTCACTTTGACGAAACGGCCTTTGAAGAAAAATACAACACGACGGCCCCGAAGACGGTGCTCGATCGCCGACTCTTTGCCTTGGGCGCCGACGCCCTGCATCTTGCACAGCAGATGGCCCGGGGCACGATGACCGAAGACTACGAAGGCCTCACGGGCCGCCTCACGTACAACCTGGAAGTGTCGCCCGCCGTCACTCGCCAGAGCGAAACCGCCATGATCGAGCAAGGGGAGGTCATCCCCATGACGCCCGAAGACCTCAAGGACTTTCAGGTCGTGACCTTCAACAAGCGTCTTCGCCGCTTCCAGCAGACGCCCGTAAAGCGCGCGCCGGAACTCGCCCAAGAGAGCGACGCCGCTGCCGGTGCCGAAACTAGCGCCGCTTCGGACGCTCAAGTCATCACGGCGCCCCCCGCTGACGAAACGCCCGATCTCACCACGCTCGCTCTTCCGCAATAGCCATGTCGCTTTTCACGCTCTCTGACGCCGAACTCGCCTGGGGGGACTCCCCGCTTCTTGACCATGCCGCCATGAGCCTTGAGGCTGGCGAGCGCGTGGGCCTCATCGGCCGCAACGGCACGGGAAAAAGCTCCCTCTTGAAAGTCATCGCCCGCACGGACAAGCTCGACGACGGCGAACTCATCGTTCAAGACGGCCTTCGCGCCGTCTACGTCGAACAGGAGCCGCAACTTCCTGCCGCCGATACCTTCCGCGAAAGCCTGGTGATAAGAGGGGGCCTCAACGACATCGCCGACGACCGCGAGAAGTGGTCCGCGATGGCGCGTCTTGAGGAGTACCTGCAGCGCCTGAAGCTGCCCGCTGAGGGCAGCCCCGCCACCGCCTCGGGCGGCGAAAAAAAGCGCGCGGCGCTCGCACTCGCCTTGAGCCTCAAGCCGGACCTGCTCCTTTTGGACGAGCCCACGAACCATCTCGACATCGAGACGATTCTGGTGCTGGAAGCCATTCTCACAAGTGAATACAAGAACGGGCGCTCCCTCATGGTGATCACCCATGACCGCGCCTTTTTGGATGACACCGTAACGCGCATCGTGGAACTGGACCGCGGCGCGCTTCGCTCCTACCCCGGAAACTTCGCCGCCTACGAAACGCGCAAAGCCGAGGAGCTTGCCGCCGAAGCCGTGGAGCGCGCCCGCTTTGACAAATTCCATGCGCAGGAGGAAGTCTGGATCCGCAAGGGAATTGAAGCCCGCCGCACCCGCAACGAAGGGCGCGTGAGGCGCCTCGAAGCCCTGCGCCGCGAGCGCGCCGCCCGGCGCGAACGCATGGGGTCCGTCAATCTCTCGATCGACGCCGGCGAAAAAAGCGGCAAGATCGTGGCGGAGGTGACGGGACTCGCCAAGTCGTTCGGCGACCGCACGATCGTGAAAGACCTCAACTTCAAGCTGATGCGAGGCGACAAGCTGGGGCTTCTCGGTCACAACGGCACCGGCAAATCCACCTTGATCAAGCTCCTTCTGGGCGAGCTCAAGCCAGACGCGGGCACCGTAAAGCTTGGCACCAACCTCAACATCGCCTACTTTGACCAGCTGCGAGAGCAGCTGGACGACACGAAGACCGTCGCCGAAACCATCAGCCCGGGAAGCGACTGGGTGGAGATTGCGGGCGAGCGCAAGCACATCATGAGCTACCTCGCCGACTTCCTCTTCACGCCGCAGCGCGCCTCGGTGCCCGTGGGAAACTTGTCCGGGGGCGAACGCAACCGCCTGCTGCTTGCTCGCCTCTTTGCGCTCCCAGCAAACCTTCTCGTTCTCGACGAACCCACGAACGATCTCGACATCGATTCGCTCGAACTCCTGGAAGCGACGCTTGAAACCTACCCCGGCACGCTCATTCTCGTAAGCCACGACCGCCGGTTTTTGGACGACGTCGTGACGCAAGTGCTCGCCCCCGTCAATCCGGCCGACCCCGACGGCCGCTGGATGGAGTTTGTGGGCGGGTACGAAGACTGGCTGCGGCAGCGCCCTGCGTTTGAAGCGGAAAAGCCCAGGGCGACCGAAAAACCCAAGGAAAAGCCGCAGCGCGAGGTGAAGAACGCCCCGCCGCAGCGCGTGCGCATGACCTTCAAGGAAACGAAGGAGCTTGAAAGCCTGCCGCAGACGATTGAGGCGCTCGAAACCGAGCAGTCCGACCTTATGACCGCCTTGAGCGCCCCGGACTACTTCAAGAGCGAGC
Source organism: Acutalibacteraceae bacterium (assembly GCA_963647785.1). GTDB lineage: Bacteria > Pseudomonadota > Gammaproteobacteria > Burkholderiales > Burkholderiaceae_F > Duodenibacillus. The sequence goes on along the minus strand of CAVJBF010000012.1, from coordinate 37,049 downwards.
CCGCGAAGCAAAAGGCGGACAAGGAGCGCATGGACGCCCTGCCCGGCCTCATTGAAGCGGCCTACGCGCGTTGGGAAGAGCTCACCGCGAAGGCCGAAGCCGCCAGCCAGCGATAGTCCGTATGGAAGCGCTTTTCGATTCGGTCAACTGGGCGGTCGTGGGCGGCGCCGTCGCCGCTCTGGTGCAAGTGACGCTTGCCGCGTCTGTGATTCTTCGCGTCATCCTCACGCGGCATCCGCCCTCGGCAGCCCTTGCGTGGATTCTCCTTACCGTCGTCCTGCCCTACGTGGGGTTCTTCCTCTACCTCACCATTGGCGAAAAGCCCATCGGACGATGGCGGCAGTTCAAGCTCAAGCGGGCCGTCGCCCGCTGGAACGAGGTGCTCGCGCAAAAGCCCGCTGAAGACCGGCCGCCCATGGCCACGCAGCGCCACGCAGGGCTTGTGCGGCTGGCGGAGCGGCTGGGCGACATTCCGATGAGCTTCGGAAGCACTCTGGAGCTGATCGGCGACACGGACGAAGCCTTAAAGCGCATCACCGCCGACATTCGCGCCGCCCGATCCTCCGTCTTCATGGAGTACTACATCTGGCAGGAAGGGGGGCTCGTCGGCGACGTCGAATCGGCGCTCATCGACGCCGCCCGTCGCGGCGTCTCGTGCCGAATCCTTGTGGACGACATCGGCTCGCACGGCTTTCTTCGCAGTCCTGGCGCCCAGCGCCTGCGCGACGCCGGCATTCATCTCTCCTCCGCCCTCCCCGTCCGCTTCTTCGGCCCCGCGCACGGGCGCTTTGACCTGCGCCTGCACCGCAAGACCGTCGTCATCGACAACACCGTGGGCTACACCGGCAGCCTCAACATGGTGGATCCCGCGTTCTTCAATCAGGAGGTCCACGTGGGCGAATGGGTGGACGCCGTCGTTCGCGTCACGGGCACCGCCGTCGCCGACCTCAATCTCGTCCTTGCCTTTGACTGGGCGCTGCAGCCCGATGATGAGGGGCAAAGCGTCTCCTTCATGCCCGTGCCGCGCGTGCCGGCAACGGGCGATGCGCGCGTCGTCACGGTGCCTTCGGGCCCCACGGCGCCCGACAACGCCAACATGCTTCTCATCATTGAGGCGATCAACTGCGCCCGCCGTTCGATTCTCATCACGACGCCTTACTTTGTGCCCAACGAAGCGATGGCCGTGGCGCTGCAAAACGCGGCGTACCGAGGCGTGGACGTTCGGCTGCTTTTACCCATGAAAAACGACTCAACCTTCGTGCACTACGCGAGCCAGCGCTACTTTGAAGGATTGATGAGCGCGGGCGTCCAGATCATGCGCTTTGACGCGGGGCTGCTCCACACAAAGGCCATCACCGTGGACGATGACTTTGCGCTCTTTGGAACTGTCAACCTTGACAACCGCAGCCTGCATCTCAACTTCGAGATGATGCTACTCGTCTTTGATCCCGGCTTCGTAAAAGCGCTTGTCACCCTCATGAAGTCCTACGAAGCCGCCTGCTCCGTCGTGGATCCCGCCACGTGGCACCGGCGCTCCCTCAAAGAGCGATTCCTTGAAGGCGTATGCTATCTGGTGTCGCCGCTGCTTTAAATGACGGTACGCGATTCCGGGGCCAAGATCTTGCATTGTATTCCAGAATTCAGTAAAGACTGTTCATTATCAATCTTTAATTAATCGAGTAATCGCGCATGCTTGATTACTCGATTTTCAAGAAATCGCGTACAAATTCACGAATCGCGTACAATCGCGTAAATCAATTTCTTTCTCTCCGAGGTAACACCATGGCAGAGGCTCCTGTCTTGCCGCGCGACGAGTCCTTGACTGTAGAGTTCAAATCCGAATGGAACAAGGACAAGATCAGAAAGACTTTGGTCGCTTTTGCCAATACAGTTGGCGGCGACCTCTACATCGGCATCGATGACCACGGCCTCCCCGTGGGCGTCAACAGCACCGATGAGATCATTCAGTCGCTCACCTCGGTCATTCGCGACTCGATTTTCCCCTCCATGGCCGATTGCGTCAGCACCTCCGTCATCACATTGCCGGGCGAGCTAAAAATCGTCAAAGTCCATGTCATCCCAGGACGGCTGAAACCCTATTCTCTGGATCCAAAACGTTCGGAAACCGTTTACATACGCATGGAGAACATCAGTTGTCCTGCCTCGCTGGACGATCTGGAATACATTTTCAGAAAATACGATCCCACGCCATTCGAGCAGCGCCTATCGCCCGAACAGTCACTGACTTTCAATGATCTTCATACCGCCTGCAAAGAAAATGACTTCTCCCTCAATCCCCAAACCAACCTCCAATACGGCCTCTGGAATTCCCTAGCCGCCGGCTACACCTACTTAGGATTCATCTGTTCTGACCAAAGCTCTTTCAGCGCCGTGCTGGTTGCCTTTGCAGAAGACGAAAAACTGTCTGTCAAGCAAGCCAAAACCGTGAAAGGATCCGTCTTTCACCTGCTTTCTGAAATCCAAGCCTTCATCCAGGAAAACAACTTTGCAGGCTGGTCCTTTCCCTCCGACGGCACCCTGCAGCGCCAAGAACTCCACTATTTTTCGCCCTTGGTGGCAAGAGAGGCCGCCGTCAATGCCATTGCGCATCGAGACTACAGTCGCAGCGCTCCCATAACGGTGCATATCACGCCAGCGGCTGTTGAAATTTTCACGATCGGCGGCCTTCCAGACCTCGAACCCGAGCAAGTCCTGCTCGGCATGGCTGCCAACTGTCGAAATCCTCATCTGGCCATGCTGCTAGGCAAATTGAAGTTGATGGAAGGCATCGGCAACGGTTTTCGCCAGCTGCGAAACGCCTATCCCAGCGTGCCGCTCACCGAACTGCTCACTATGGCACCGCGGCACTTCATCATTCGCCTGCCTCGGATCATTCCAAAACTTTCATCGCCGGACGCCGTCTCCGCCACCCTGATTCGCTTCTTGCGAGAACACGGCACAGCTTCGCGTCCGGAGCTCGAGGCCTGTGTCGGGCTGTCCGCCTCAGCACTGGTAAAACGTCTCAAAATGCTACGGCAACAACAGCTTGTCGAAGTCATCGGCAAGGGCCCTGCGACGCGCTACCGCGCTCGCGACTGAGCCTCCGCCCATCTTGCAGCAGACCTCTCCCTCTCTTTGAGGCAAAGTCAACAAAATACTCTACATCCATGTATACATATGTGTAGAGTACCTCCGTTTTTGCGTATAGTTCACAAAATCATGTAGACATGGCCTACCTTTTATGCAGAGTAACATCCCCATAAATGTCGAGTTCATGTCGAATTTTTCAAAGTATTACTCCAACACCTAAACAGCACCAAAGAAACCTTCGGTAAAAATTCTGATGGAAATTCATTCTTTGCAATGTCATTTTTTGAGTGCTGGAGCAGTACCACATCGTTCCAAGGTCCTGCAATGTCTTCACTGCCATTTGATCTGGTTGAAAAAATCAGCGAACTCCGCCTCATAAAAACGGACACGCAAGACTGCGAAGTGAAGGAGGCCGTTCGTCAACTGCCGGATTCACTCACGGAGTCCGTCTCTGCCTTTGCCAACAGTGACAACGGCGGTGTCATCCTGCTGGGGCTTTCCGAAAAAAATGAATTCAAGCCTGCTCCTGGATTTGATGCTCAGAAAACGCTGAACCGCCTAATGGCCTTCGGAGACCAATTCACGCCTGTCATCCGGCCCACCATCTTCCCCGTGCCATTTGAAGGTGCCACCCTGGTCGCCATGATCATCTCACCGGTCAGCTTCAAGGACCGTCCCTGCTACATCACGCTGAAAGGACCCTATTCCGGCGCCTTCATCCGCACGGCGGACGGCGACCGACACCTCACGCCTTACGAAATCGATCGAATGCGGGAAAACCGGGAACAACCCGAATTCGATCTAACGCCGGTGCCGCAAGCCTCCATGAACGACTTGCAACCCGACATTCTCAACGGCATCGTATCCCGCATCCGGGAAATTACACCCCGCGCCTTCGGTAAGCTGCCAGACGAAGACATTCTCGTCCGCCTCGGAGCCCTGACGACAGTTTCCGGAAAGCCGTGTCCCACGCTCGCCGGCCTCCTTGTTGCCGGCGTGTTTCCCCAGCAGTTCTTTCCTCGGCTTGAAGTCACCTTCACCGTCTATCCCGGTCCCACCAAAGTCCCGCCTTCTGACTCCGGCATCCGGTACCTAGACTCCACCCATCTGGTGGGCTCCATTCCAGACATTCTTCAAGATGCCTTTGCCTTTCTGCGCCGAAACATGCGAATCGGCGCTCAAATCACCAGCGCGTTGCGCTATGAACTGCCGGACTATCCTTTCACCGCCTTTCGTGAAGCCCTGGTGAATGCACTGCAACACCGCGACTACTCCCCTGAAGGCCGGGCATCGCAAGTGCAGGTCAACCTCTATTCCGAATCACTCGAGATTCTGAGCCCCGGCGGGCTTTACGGTGCAGCCCAAACCGTCGCAGACAAAAATACGCTAACGCTTCCCGGCGTTTCCGCCACGCGGAACCTCAACCTGTCACGACTCTTGGAATACACGCCGTTTATTGGCGAAGACGGCCATCCAGGCTATGTCATCGAAAACCGCGGCACTGGTCTCATCCAGATTCAGGAGGCGCTCAAAAGAGCGCAGATGCCGCCGGTTTCTCTCAAGAACTACACCACAGCCTTTTGTCTCACGATGCGAAAGCTCACGGTTGATAGCAATGCAACGTCCACCAGGCCGCGAGACAAGCTCAAAAACACCATTCTGACCCAGCTTTGCAAGCTACCCGACGTCTCCATTTCCGAACTTGAAACCGCCACCAGCGCCAGCCGGCGAACGATTGCCTCTGTGCTCAAGGAGCTGATTGACCAAAAGCTTGTTGAGCGCACGGCGCCCAAGCAAAGCCCCCGGCAACGCTTCCGCCGGGCGTCTCGGACATAATTTCCAACCGCCTGCGGACACGCTGGCGTCGCATGGACAGGATCAGACGCTGACCCACGTCACCTCGTGTCCCGTTGCCGGTAGCCACTTTTCAAAGAGATCCTTCACGGCGATCCGCAGGCTCGCCGCATTGCTGCAGGGGTGACAGTCCACGTAGTCAAACGCAAGGAGATCACGGTCGGCGAGCACCTTCACCTCATGCGCCGCATCAAACATCAGCCCCAGACACGTAACAGCACCAGGGTACGTATGAAGAAGCTCCAGCATCTTTTCAGCGCTCCCGAAAGACAGATGGCCGCAGGCGAGCTGCTTAGCCAAGTCCTTGGAAGAAAAGCTCTTTTCCGCAGGAAGAAGCAGCAGGTAGTGCGTCTTTTTCTTCGCGCAGAGAAAAAGGTTCTTCATGCTGTGCGAACCCAGCAACGCGGCGATTTTCGCCCCCTCCTCCACCGTCATGATCGGTTCGTGATCGTGGCGGCGGCAGGCGATGCCAAGCGCCTTCAACTTTGCTTCAATGGCGTTTTCTTCGGGCGTCATCGAAACTCCTTTGCAGAAAAAGCGCCCGAAGGACTGGCCGCCGGACGCAAAACAACCACAAGAATGATAGCTGCGGAGAGCGGGGAGCCTCTCCGCGGCTCACAACGCTAGCCTCGCTTCTTTGCCTTGAAGGCGGCGATCGCCTTCGCCATCTGGGCGGGCTCCGTCATCAGCATCGGATCAATCATTTCCTTGGCTTCCGCCGCGGTCATGAGGCCCATCTCCACCACGGCCTGCGCGACGGTCACGCCATGCTGCTCACAGTAATGTGCAACGCGAACGCCGTCAGGGTAGGAGAACGTTGCCGCCACCACGGTCGACAGCGCGATGGAGCCGTTGGCTTCCTCGGCGCAACGCTTGCGGTTGGCGGTGATGCCGTCCACACAATCGCGGCGCAGGATGACGAGCTCTTCAGCCACCAGCTGCAGGCTCTCAAAGAGGCACTTGTAGAAAGTGGCGTCCCAGACGTTGAGATCGAGCTCGCCTTCATCGTACGCCATGGCGATCGCCACATCGTTGCCCACGACCTGATGCGCGATCTGAATCACCATCTCAGGCACCGTCGGATTGATCTTCCCGGGCATGATGGAGGATCCCGGCGAGAGGGCGGGCAGATTGATTTCCATCCAGCCCGCGCGCGGGCCGGAGCTCATCAGGCGCAGGTCCTTCGAAATCTTCGACACCGAGGTCGCCACTTCCTTCACAAGCCCCGAGACCGTCACCATGAAGTCGGGGTTCTGAAAGCCGTCAAAGAGGCTTTCCGCTGGCTTCACCGTTTCGCCGTACTGCTCGGACAAGTACTTGTAGAGCGCGTCCATGTAACCGGGATCAGCGCCAAGCCCCGTGCCGATCGCGGAACCTCCCATCACGATCTCAAAGCACCCCGGACGCGCCGCCTTCAGTTTTGCCGCCAGACGCTTCATGAGCGTCGCAAAGCCTTCGAACTCCTGTCCGAGCGTGAGCGGCAGCGCATCCTGCCAGCAGGTGCGGCCCACCTTCACGACGTCCTTGAATTCCTCAGCCTTCTTCGCAAAGGAAGTCTGCAGCGCTTCAACGCCCTCTATGATCTTGTCCAGTTCGGGCGCAATCGCGAGATGTTCGGCCGAAGGAATCGTGTCATTCGTGGACTGCGCCTTGTTCACATGGGTGTTGGGGTGCACCGTGTCCTGCCCCTTGTGCCCCGTGAGGATCTCGTTGGCGCGGTTGCCGATCACTTCGTTTACGTTCATGTTGACGCAGGTGTAGCCGCCGCCCTGCCACATGTCAAGCGGGAACTGATCGTCAAACTTTCCGGCATAAACCTCGTCAGCCGCCTGCGCGATGGCGCGGCCGACTTCCGGCGTGATGGCGCCGATTTCGGCGTTGGCGCGGGCGCAGGCCTTCTTGATCTGCGCCAGAGCGCGATGCATGCCGGGGTAGAAGATCACCGGCTGATGCGCCGTGCCCGACACCTTCACCATGCGGTGCGTCTGAATGCCGTAGTAGCGATCGTCTGGGATCTCCATCTCACCAAGACAGTCGCGTTCAATACGAGTAGCAACCATTCTCAACTCCATAAAAAGTTATGCTCTGCGGTGAACGACAGGGGAACTCAGCCCCACACTCAAACTGATTTGAGTCGGTCGGAAGCTCTGTTCCGCTACATCCACTTGATGTTCAGCATTGTGAGTCGATCACGACTTGCTGTATCCAAAAAAAGTAATATAGTTCCGCCAAGTAAATTTTTCTTAATCTTCGGGAGACGGCAATGAAGGGAGAATTGCTCAACCTGTACCAACTCAAGATTTTCAAGCTGACCATAGACAACCACTCGCACAAAAAAGCGGCGGATCTTCTCGGAATAACTCCGTCCGCTGTTTCCCAAACCTTGACCAAGCTGGAACATGACTTGGGAGTAGACATTTTCGTTCGTGGTGTACGCCCATTGCGGCTGACCGCCGCCGGACAAGCTCTCTTGAAAGGCATTCCAGATTTGCTTGAGACGGCGGATTCCTTGCGACGCCAGATCACTGACCGAAATCTGGCCAACTTCTCCCTTCGCCTCGGAATGAGTGAATCCGTCACATCGACCATCTCCCCTTGGCTCATTAGCGCACTGAAACGATGCGTTCTTGAACTAGACTGTCAGGGCATGCTTACCAAACCGCTGATTGCAGGATTACGCACTGATAAATTGAATCTTGCCGTCATGCCCGACGGCCTACTCAATGAAGATCGATGGGAACGCAATCGCCTCTACGAAGAAGACTTTCTGCTCGTCACAACGAAAGACTCTCCAGAAGTGCATTCGATAGAGGATTTCCGCCATCTGGCGGACAATCAAACATTCATCAGCTATTCCAACTCTGATAGTTCAGATCAAATTGAAATTGAACGAATTCTCAGATCACTTGACATTCACCCTCAGAAATCTTTGCGTGTAACTTCAAGCTATGCCCTGATCGGGCTGGTCTCTGAGATGAATGGCTGGGCTGTCGTACCACCAACAAATATTTGGTGCGGCCGTCATTTTGCAACCAACCTGAAATTCCAACCTTTACCTGAGAAACGACAAATTTCCCGCACAATGTGGGCCGTTTGTGATCGCAATCTCTACGCTGGAAGAACAAGTCTCATCGGCGAGATTGTGAAGCTCATCTTTTCAGAAAATATGATGCCGCAACTGGAGCAGATCTCTTCAGACCTCGTAAAGCATGTTCGTCTCGCTTGAAGAATTCACATAATTTTTCACACACACGTCCCCAACACGTTACCAAAAATGACAAACATATCTTATCTTCAAAATAAGTTTTTGTAATCTTTATTCACATTCACCAACTCTCTCTTCAGAATACCGACAGGGCGCAAGTTCTGTTGCACTTGTGCAGTAGTTTGTTGATTTTGTTGTACCCTGATATCCATGGAAGGCTTCGGTTGCAATGATGGACGCAATCGAAATCCATCCTCTTCGCCGTTCGTCTGGAGGAAAGACAGACGAACGGCTTTTTCCGTGCATTTATCGGCTAAACAAATCAACGCTCCGGGGATGGAGACAGCCTTTCAAGCCCTAGCGCAATCAATAGCGCCACCACTGCCGCTATCGACTTTCCAACAATCAACGGCACAATGCCTTCGGGGTAATAAGCGGACATGAATCCCAAATGATCCCCTAGCATACATAGAACCGGACCACCAAAAGCAGACGCCAATACTTTGCCTCGGTTAGACATGCTTTCAATCATGGTGTACATGGGCAACGGATTGGCAATACACACTAGCATTCCCAAGGCTGAAGTGTCATCCGACTTCATCGAGGATGCTAGAAGGTGCAACCCTTTAGCACAGTAGGTTTTGACGAAGAAAACCATTGGGTAGGCCCCTGCCAGCATGATGCCAATCTCACCGATGATGACGAGCTGAGGTTCAATTTTCGCCATTCCAGGGATGATCGTGATGGGGAAATAATGTTCCAAAGCCGCTGCTGCCAACAGGAGGCAAAAAAGCGCCACAATCACTCGGCCAAAGAAAATAAAGAACTTGATCGTCGGATTTCGGAAAGCGATCAGAGCGAAGGCAAGCATCGCCGCAACGGCAAACGCCGGCGCCCCCAACTTCAAAACCGTCAACGTGTCATATCCACAAACCCAGCCAACGCCTAGCATGCTCAATGGAGAAGCGATAAGACCAGCCACAATTCCTTTGGCTATGTAGGGACGGCTTTCCTGTCGAGCCATAGCAAGCGAAATCGGCAACGGCATGGTCAAAATGCACGCTAGCGTTGAGCAAAGTCCAACACCAAAGATGTTGGCCGCTTCGGGGTGTTGAGCCAAAGCTCGGGCCAGCGGAAGCCCTCCCGCATCAACCCCTAGCAAGATCCCCGCGAAGAGCGCTGGATCCGATCCAATCGACATGAACATGGGGGCTAATACAGGCCCTAACGCAGTCCCCAAAGCTGGAGCTACGCACATGATGCCGACCATAACCAACGTTAGCGGCCCCATGGTGTTGAGTCCTTTCTCGAACTCCTTGCCATACCCAAACTTCCCGTCAAAGAACGCCTTGTCCAACGCCCCTAGCGTCATAAAAAATGCCATGATGGCAATCACTGCCTTATCCATGACTATTCCTCGAAAAATGAGCCCGCAGACGATGCTGACGTCGGCGGGCCCTGCTCGGTTGAGCTAATTGCCTTTTGATTTACACAGAAGCGATCAGCGCATCAACTTCTTCTTCCATAGCTTTCTTGGCTGCGGCCAGCTGGACTTCATGCTCAACGATTTGTGCTTCATCCTTAGCAAGTGCCGCCTCAATGACCTGCAACTGGCGCTCGACTTCTTCTGGAGCCGTACCGCCGATCACCTTCTTTGAGTAAGCGTTCTTCACTGGATCGAGCGCTTCCTGAATCTGTGCATCTGTGATGGACAGATTCTTGCCAAAAAGTTCGTTACTGATCTGATTGAGAACTGCAGAGTCAATGTCCGTGGCCCTTTTGTCGTTTTCCGTCAAGTAGCCAACGACATGCGCAACAATCTCGTGCGCCGCACGGAACGACAGTTTTTCGTCACGAACCAACGTGTTCGCCAACTCCGTCACCGTGCAGAAATTAGCCGCCGCCGTCTTACGCGCTCGATCCTTGTGAATCTTGATGTCCTTCACAGACACATCCATCAGCTTCAAGATGCCCATGATGTCGTTCAAACACGGCCAGAAGTTGCTGATGAGATCCATGGATTCCATCGTGAAGGCGTAAGGAACCCCTTTGTAAGTCATCCAAGCCGCATCGGAATACCCCTTAACTCGAGCGGTGAAGCTGGCGCAACTTTCAAATGTCCATGGGTTTTTCTTCTGCGGCATGATCGATGAACAGACTGCCACCTTGTCCGCAACTTCAACATAACCATAATCCGGCGTTGCCCAAATGCGAAGGTCCGTCGTCATGCGTACGATAGTGTTTGCCATGATCGAAATAGCCGACATCAGCTCCAACAAATAATCACGGGAGCAGACGCAATCCATCGAGTTTTCGACACAGCCCTCAAAACCCAACAACTTAGCCGTGTACTTGCGATCGATATTCCACGTTGTGGACCCCATGGAACCACCACCCAGCGGATTGAGATTGGTCGCTTCCCAAGCACGGGAAATACGTGCGTAGTCTCGCGTCAGTGCTGCTGATACCGCCGACAGGTAATGAGCAAATGTAATGGGTTCGGAAGGCTGCAGATGCGTATACCCAGACATCACAGCATCCTTGTTTTGGCGAGCCAGATCAATCAGCGTGTGGCGGAACTTGTTGATAAGCTTTTCGAGCTTCAATAAGGCGTTACGCGTCACCATGCGATCAACCGTTGCGTGCAGGTCGTTGCGGGAGCGGGCCGTATGTTGCTGGCCACCAATTTCCATCCCTACCTGCTTAATGAGATAGTTTTCCAAATTGAAGTACATCTCTTCAAGCTCTGGAGTGATCTCAAACGTCGGCTTCGTGCCCATAGCCGCCATATCCCTGGCAACCTGCAAAATCTTCGCAGCAACCGGATTGGAGATGATGCCCTGCTTTGCCAGCATCAAAACATGCGCCTTGTTGACGTCAATGTAGCTCTGATAGGAACGCTCCACCTCTTCCCCTGTGAGTGTCGGAGCCACCATGATGTCGGTGACTTCCTTGGCGGGCGGCTCCTTCAATCGGCCACGTTCGATCTCTTGCTTCGACATTGAATCTCTCCTTTAGAAAAATGGATTGAAGCCTCCTTACGGCTACCGTGGCGATATGATCCAACTCAATGCTGATGGGTGTCCACATCTATCAGTGAATATTATTGATGCTTATTATTCGCACTTATGAGCTCGACTCAAACGGCAGACAAGCCTTCCTTCTCAAGCTTTTTCACCCAAAACATCCTCATTTTCCACGCAGTGTGTGAATGCCGGAGCTTCACAGAAGCAGCTCGCAGGATGGGGCTCTCACAATCAGCCGTGAGCCAAGGCATCGCCTCATTGGAAAACCAACTGCACTTGAAGCTCTTCAATCGCAGCACGCGTCCGCTTTCCCTCACCTCTGAAGCCATGCTTCTCAATGAGCAACTTTCTCGTCAGATGGGTGAAGCAACTGCCCTGCTCAACGCGGTGCAAACCCAGAACTTCATCCCCCCAACCATCCGAGTGGGACTTATCGAATCAGTCGGAAGGCGCGTTGGAGTCAAACTCGTCTCCGGTCTGCTTGACAACGGTCGACATGTTGAAATCACGACCGGTTACTCGGACTCCCTCTATCAAGCGCTCCTCGAGGAACGCCTGGACTGCATTGTTGCCAACGGGAACTGCTTTGATGCGCCCAATTTAGTTCACCAACTTATTTTCGCTGAACCCTACGTCATCATGTTGCCCAAAGCAGTTGCCTCAAAACGAAATCATTGGTCCTGGGCCAGCTTGAGTCTGTGCGGAATTCCATTCATTCGGTATGCCAAAACTACCAGCACGGGAAAAGAGGGCGCCGAAGTTCTTCGTCAAGCTTTTCTTGAATTGCCGCAACGGTTCAGCATCGACGACAACCAGACCATCTTCTCCCTTGTTGCCGCAGGCATGGGCTGGTGCCTCACCAATCCACTGACCGCCTTGTTGGCGCAGGAATTTTCTGATCGTGTGACTATTCTTCCAGCACCAACCACCACGGAAAGACTGATCTTCGTCGTAAGTCGCAAAAACACTCCGTCTGTTTTTTCCTCTGAAATCTTAGATTTAGCAACAAAAGCCCTAAAAGAGGTTATTCCCCTGATGACAAAACTCATGCCTTGGACTGAAAACAGCTATCGACTGCCGACTTTTGCCGACAGACCATGACTGCAAATTGCCTAGGTCTATAAATTTGATTTATGTTCTAACGGCTTTTCGTCAACAAGCTACAGAATGGCGTGCATCCGATGAGGGAAGCCGAGATTCAATTTTCGATTCCCCATCACCCTCACATATTTTGGAGAGACGAAATGTCCGAAAAGATTCATCGTGGCAAGATCAAGACACCGCCAGATCCGCTGGTAGTGAAGTACCTTATTCAACCCGGCATCGACAACGATATCAAGTATCGCTATCAGGCGTTTCTGGACTGCAATAAAGCACACGTCCTGATGCTGGCGAAGCAGAACATCGTCACGAAGGAAGTGGCCGCCGCCATCCTGCGCTCCAATGACAAGATGGCCGCCATGGGCGACAAGCCTGACTTCCCCGTGGATCCGGGCCGCGAAGACTTCTACTTCAATATTGAAGCTCATCTCATTGAAGACGTTGGTATTGAAATCGGCGGCCAGCAACATACAGCTCGCTCTCGCAACGACCTGTATGCCACGTGCGCTCGTCTCGCCGTTCGGAAGGCTTACTTCGAAATCTGCGGCATCTACAACAAGATGCGTCAGGCTATCATCGACACGGCTCGCAAGAACGAGGATGCCGTGTTCGCGGGCTACACCCACATGCAGCCGTCCGAACCCATCACGTTCGCTCACTATTGCTCCGCGATTCTCAACGCGATGCAACGCGACTTCCGGCGCATTTCGCTCGCTTTTGAAGGACTCAATATTTGTCCTCTAGGCGGCGGTTCCATGGGGTCCACAACGTGGAATATCGATCGCAACTACACGGCGCACCTCCTTGGTTTTGACGCGCCAGTAGACAACTCCATCGACTGTGTAGCATCTCGCGACTTCGCGACCGACATTCTTGGCACTCTGTCCATTGCGGCGAACACCATTTCTCGCTTCTGTCAGGATCTTTACGTCTGGGCTTCGCCTGACTTCGGCTACATCGAGGTGTCCGACAGTTGCGCCGTCTGCTCTTCGATCATGCCACAGAAGAAGAACCCCTGGGTTCTTGAACACATCAAGGCCAAGGCGGCTCACGTCGAAGGTTGCTACATGTCCGCCTTGAATGTGATGAAGAACGTCATCTATTCTCACTGCGAAGACATGTGCGGCGAATCCGCCAACTACCTCTTCCCAGGCATCGAAGAATTCAAGGTGATGTGCGAACTCATGGAAGTCTCCATCAAGGGCATTTCCGTGAAGAAGGAACACATGATCGAGAAGGCTCGCGGCAACTTCTGCACTGTGACAGAACTCGCCAACTACCTTGTGCGCCATGACAAGATCAGCTTCCGCATGGCGCATGACATAGTAGCAGGCGTTGTGGCCTACATGACCGAACACAACAAGAATGCGGATGAAATCGGCACGGCTGAAGTCAATCCGATCTTTGAAAAACTGTTTGGTCGTCACACGACGATGACAGATGAAGAAGTCCGCGCTGCGTTGGATCCTGTGAAGATTGCCTACGCCAAGAAGGTGATCGGCGGCACGGCTCCGGAAGAAGTGGAGCGCCAGCTTAACAACCGCCAGGCAGGACTGGATCGTGACAATACGGAACTCGCCGCTCGCATCGAGAAGGTGGCTTCAGCCAAGGCAGAACTTGAATCTGCTGTAAAAGCCATGACCGCCTAAACAGACTTTCCCCATAATTTGAGGACGCTCACTGTGCAACCCAGTTGAGCGTTCTTTTTGTTCATGACTTCCATAAGCCAAGCTGATGAATTGCTTCTCATTGTCTGATGCTATTTCCATTCCCATCGGTTTGGCTTATACGATAACGAACATGAGAGGACGTCTCGTTCCTCTTTCAGGAGAAAGCATCATGGACAACCAGGTATACAACCTCCCCATAACAGGGATTGCCAGCTTCGCGAAATACCCCATCTGCACAGATTTGTCTCAACTCAATGCTGACGTGTGTGTCATGGGCATCCCCTTTGATGCGGGCGCCCCTTACCTCTCTGGTTGCAAGTTCGGGCCCCGTCGCATCCGTGAAGTGTCCTGCCACTACAGCCGCGGTCCCGCAGGATTCTGGGATCCAGAACGGCAGACACAGTATCTCGAAGCGCCAGTTACTGTGGCAGACGCAGGCGATGTTGACATCCACCCGATGGAGTTTCGTGAAACTTTCGACCGCATAACGAATACTGTTCGCCTCATCTTGGATGCCGGTGCCATTCCCGTTATGATGGGAGGCGATCATTCCATCACATACCCCATTGCCCGTGCTTTTGATCGTTTCGATGATCTCTGCATTGTGCAATTTGATGCGCATCTTGATTTCGGCAAACGCCGTTACACGAACGGCAGTCCCATGCGACTCATTTCCGAGATGCCCCACTTCAAAAAGATGTGCCAGATCGGCATACGCGGTCTGGGATCAAACACGCGCGAAGACTTTGCTGAAGCAGCCAAGTTTGGCTCAGTCGTTATTCCGGCTCGCAGAGCGCTATCACTGGGAGCTGAAAAAGTCATTGAGATGATCCCAGAGGCCAAGAACTACTACGTCACAATCGACATTGACGGCTACGACATGTGCTACGCCCCTGGTGTCGGCTCACCTTCACCTGGCGGCCTAAATTACCTCTTTGAAACCGACGTACTTGAAGGTATTGCAAAAAAGGGAAACGTCGTGGGCTTTGACCTCGTTGAGGTCGCACCTCAGTATGACCCTAGCGGCATCACCTGCCGACTCGGCGCTATGACCATGCTGGCCTTCATGGGGTACATCACGAAAGAACGCGAGAAGAAAGGCTTGTTGCGAGCTCAGACCACAAAATAAACCGCCATAGCTCTGGGCCTCCAAAACGACCGACAGAACCATCACCGGCTGTCGGTCGTCGCGTTGAAATTTTGGGCCTTAGTTCTCGGGAGTAGGCGAAAAATGCTCCAATGCCAAAGCAATAATCAAAGCCAACACCGCCGCCGTCACCTTTCCAACGAGCAACGGCTCAATGCCCTGAGGATACGCGGCGGTCACGTACCCCAAATGGTCGCCAAGAAGCGTCAGGATAGGGCCGGAGAAAGCCGAACAGAGTACCTTGCCACGATTGGACATTTTATTGACCATAGCATACATGGGCAACGGATTCGCGATGGAAACAATCATGCCAAGCGCTGCTGTATCATCAGTTCGAACCATCGATGCGATAGCGTGAATACCTTTCATCAAGTATTTCTTCACGAAGAAAATCAACGGGAAAGCACCAGCCAGCATAATGCCAATTTCCCCAATTACTGCGAGCTGGGTCTCGATCTTGTCCATTCTGGCAATAAGGGTTATGGGGAAATAGTGCTGCAAGGCCGCTACGGCCAGCAACAAAACAAAGGCTCCCATAAGCAAACGTGCCAGAATCAAGAAAAAACGGATCGTCGGGTCTCGAAAGACAGAGAGAAAAAAAGCGAGCACAAAGGCCATGACAAAGGCAGGTGCCCCCAGAGATACTATGGTGGATATATTGCATCCCGTCATCAAGCCGACAGGAATCAAGCTCACTGGCGAAGCGATGATCCCTGCCACCAACCCCTTTGCAACGTAGGGGCGACTAACGCTGTCTGCCATGGACAGCGAGATTGGCAACGCAAACGTCATAACCGCACCCAACGTCCCCCCAAGCCCTATGCCGGAAAGAATCGCCGCCTCTGGCCTTGTTGCCAGAGCCTGCGCTATTGGCAAACCACCCGAATCCACACCAAGGAACATCCCTGCAATCATGGCGGGATCGGAGCCAATTGAAAGGAAGAACGGTGCCAGTACTGGACCAACGTTAGCTCCAATAGCTGGTGCGGCGCACATAATCCCCACCATCACCATGGCAAGCGGACCCATGGCATTCAAGCCCTTTTCAAATTCCTTGCCATAGCCAAAGCGCCCGTCAAAAAGCGCCTTATCAAGAGCTCCAATCAACATGAAAAATGCCATGACAGCAATGACGATCTTATCCATTACCTTATCCTCATGTCCGCTTTCGAACCGAAGTAGCATTCTTCCGCCTTTTGAGTGTTACCCCACCAAAGCAAGAAAAAAATTATGCCTTTCACAACATTCGCTTAATTCATTAATTGTTTGGGTTCCACGGGATCGACGTTTACAGCTACCCTTATAATAATTGCACCGATTTCCCTAAGATCTTCACTGCAAACTCCCGGAGGAAATGTGGTATAAATTTTCGCGGTTTAATGCTGTTCGTTGATCTCTAAAGAATATTTGCACTTATATGATACCTTGTCATGCAAACATTTTGGACTGGATGTTATACCACATTTCAAGGCAAAATCTACCAATAACTCTTTGATATAGAAGTAAATTTCGCTTATACCACATTTTGAGCCCCGGGAGTTTTCACTTCACCTGATATGCCACAATCTATCAAATCGCCATCGCTTGAAATTTCTGCCCTTCGCGCGTTCTTTTTGACAAGCAAAACAGGGAGCACAGCAGCTGCCGCCAAGATGCTGAACATCTCCCAGCCAGCGGTTTCCAATGCTATTCGACGCTTGGAGAAAACTACAGATGCGCAACTGTTTGATCGCCACTTTCATCCGATGCAACTAACTGCCGCAGGACGAATTCTGATTAGGCGCGTTGAGCCCATTTTGACGGATTTAGACAATCTCTCGGCGGAGATCCGCCCCGTATTGAACTCGGCAGAAATCGACTTGCGCGTCGGCTTCTCAGACACCTTCGGCTTGTGCGTCACACCTTTCATGATGCCGAAGATCATCTCTCAGTTTCAAAATCTGACCGCATATTGCGAGAGCACACCGAAGATTCTGTGCAAGTTGGATGAAGGACTGATTGACATAGCAGTCGCTACCAAATACCTCAATGAGAAGCCCGAGATCTCCGCTCAGATGCTGTTCACCGAGAATTATCTGATCGTCACACCAAAATCTTTAGAAGGCGAAATTCACCAAATCAGCGACCTTTCCATCATCCCTTCGTCGCTTCCTGTCATTCGCTTCAACGATGACAGTCTAGACAGCATTCAGATTGAACGAATCTTGCATCAATTCAACTATCGCGGGACACGAACGATTGCCGTAGACACAAATAGCTCCGCCATCAGCTTAGTGAACAACAACATCGGTTGGACTGTCATGCCGCCTCTGGGCATTTGGGCTGCACAAGAGCATCTACAGAACATCAGCCTGCACCGCATTGAAGAACTTCACGCTATTCGCACATTCTGGATCATGCATCAACAACCAGCGTATCGACGCCTTGCGGAACTTATGGCAATTGAATCTCTGCGAGAACTGAAAAGCACCGTAATTCCTGCCATGGCGGAGTACTCTCCCCTGCTCGCCTCATGCGTCAATTCCATCGAACAGAAGTAGGACGCCCTTGAAAACTTATTTCGGCAGTGGGCGTCTATTTCTTGTGTTCACCACCCACTTTCTGCGCGAGGAACTTAATCAAGTCATCGTGCCAAACGTTGCGTTGCGCCCCAAAAACACCTTGATACTTCAATCCCTTGGCTTCCCATACTTGAACGTGTTTTGGAGCACTATCCAACATCTTGCGACGCTCAGACGAGCGCACAAATGTGTCTTTCGATGGCCAGATCAACACCGCAGGCACATGCACGTCACTTAGAGCCACCCCTGGCTCAACACTGGTGCACGCAATGCTCGCCGCCGCAATATCACCAATAATGGGACCCCAGCGATCCTTTGCCCAACCTTTGCGCGAGTGATAGACCGATTCCAGAACCAACCCAGACACCTTCTTTGGGTGAGCATGCGAAAACTGTAAAGCCGCGTCACCACCAACACCTTGTCCAAAAAAGACATACTTGTCCTTCTGGAACTCGGATCCATCCAACCAGTCAACCACAGCCTCGGTATCCTGAAGCAAGCCACTGAGTGTCGTTTTTCCCGTGCTAACGCCGCAACCACTGTAATCAAATAACACTACTGTAAAGCCGGTCTGAGCCAAAAAGGCCACCTGCGGCAAACAAAACTCTCGATTAAAACACGCAGCATTGCAATGAATGACGGTTTCCTTGTGCACAACGCCGTCTTGTGATTGCGCGGGGATAACAATGCCGTCAATCTCGTGTCCTTCTTTTATCTTGGCCTTGAATGCAACATGACGAAGGCCGTAGTGCCCCGGTTTCCAATACTGCTGGCTGTCTGCGTGAAAGAACAAGTTCTCAACAAAACTAGTTAGAAGCCCCATTTGCGCATTTCCTAAACAAAAGGGGCAGTCTCTGTTGAAAGGCTGCCCCTTGTTGATCAGATTACCTGATTAATCCTAGCCAACCATGCCACTAAGAACCATGATGTAACCGACTGCAACGGCAATGGCCACCATAAAGATTCCAGGGAACAGGAAAGAGTGGTTGATGATGTACTTGCCAATGCCCGTAGTGCCAGAACGATCCATGCCGATAGCTGCCAGCGCCGGACCTGTGATCGGAAGGAGGAACAAGCAGTTGACCGCCGGGAACATGGCCACGAGGAGCATCGGGTTGATGCCAAGTACGAAGCCCAGAGGCATAACCGCACGTGTCGTTGCACCCTGACTAGTGAGCAAAGCAGACATGACGGCCAAGATCACAGCGAAGAGGTACGGAGCGGACTGAGCCACTGCACCGGCCAAATCCATGAAGACCTTGCTGTTGGCGGCAATGAAGGAGTCAGACATCCAAGCAATACCAAACACCGCAGACAGCGAAAGAATGCAGGCATTCATGACGTCCGAGCGAGCGATCTTGGAAGCATCGGGCTTGCAGACAATGAACATCAGGGCACCAGCAGTAAGCATCGTAGCTTCAATGACGAGAGACATGCTGATCGACTTGGTCTGACCGTGCGGAATGCGAAGCTCGGGGAAGAAGCCTGCAAGCACAATCACCACAATGGCGCCGAAAAAGATGAGAACAGACCACTTGGCCGTAGACGGCAACGGACGGTCATCAATAGGTTGCGGCGGAAGTACCTTGCCCGCCTTGAGACGCGCCTGATAGTCCGGATCATCCTTCAGTTCCTTGCCACGGAACATGCCGAGGAAAGAAGCCACCACAACACCGATAAGGCAAGACGGGAAAGTCACCATCAAAATGGTACCCAAACCGATTTCTTCATGGCCATTCTGGGCGAGCAACCCAATCATTGCCGCCACCGCAGCGGCAATTGGAGAAGCCGTAATACCAACCTGACCTGCCACAGCCGTTGCCGACATAGCGCGTTCAGGACGTACACCAGCGTTATAGGACACTTCATACACGACTGGCAGAATCGCAAAAACCGCATTTCCCGTACCGGCAAAGAACGTCAGGAAGAAGCTGACGACTGGAGCAATGACAGCCACATACTTCGGATTCGAACGAATAATGCGAGCAGCGAGACGAACGAGGATGTCCAAACCACCTGCCACCTGCATACAAGCTGCGCACATGCAGACCGCGAAGATGATGAGCATCACGTCGATAGGCGGCGAAGTGGGGACAACACCAAACACTACCGTCATAAGGAACAGGCCAGCACCGCCAAAGAAGCCAAGCGACATGCCGCCAAACCGAATGCCAAGAAAGATGGCTCCGAAGAGTATGACGAATTCAATAAGGGTTACCATAATTTCTGATGACAGTTACCATAACTGGCAACTGTCCTCTCCTTGGTTGCGAAGAAGTTAACCCAACCCCGCGTTGTTCCTAGGGATCGTTTTCCCCTCTTCGGATTGCAGAAAATTGCCCCAAAACAAGAGTTGCACAAATTTCGCTCTTCTTTGTTACTAAGAAAAACGTCCTAAGTTCTTCCCCTCTGATGAGGTACTGGCAATTGTATGATTGTGTTACCGGGCTCCAAGGCAACTTAACCAAAACTAATTTAAGTGGATAAGTTTCCTAATTGCCGAGATGTACCCGCGAGTGGGTACATCCTTGTCTGCGAGAGCGTTCATCTTCCGAACAGATGCTCCTCGGTGACAGATTCATATACCTCAAACACAAGGTGACGGGCAGCAGGCCTACGCATCCGATGTTCGGTTCTCAAAACATCTCTGCTCGAAGAAGGATTCTCCCTGTCATTCGAAACCACACCGCCTCAAACACAGCTGAATGGAGAATGAACTCATTACGGCACGACGCATGCAGTTCGGCATCAGTCAGCATAGGACATCCTGCCTTGCAGGCCGATAACACCAGACAATCTCGACACGGACGATGTTGCCAGTGCGTCATCAAGTCGTTCTTCACAGCATCCAGACTCTCAAGCCGTCCAATATTGAAAACATCCACGGGACGGTTTTGGCATCCTCCGATAGTCCCCGTCAAATCCGTCACTATCGAATCCTTGTGCACCATGTTGCACCGACACGCCATACTCCCTGCAGGAATGCGATAAACCAATCGGCGCATTAAATCACTAGCAGAGCCCTCCAAAGTATTCCACTCACCAGGTTCTTGAACTAAAGCCTTCCAGACCGACGCCCCCAACGTCCGCCGAGCTTCTTCAGAGAAGATGTTCTGATCATTGACACCAAGGTTTCCTACCACCCCTTCAAAATTGATAAGAACATCCTGCGCAAAGTTCTCCCGAAAAAAATCCCTCAGCGCAAAAAGGTCACAGTTCTTCTCAGTAAGAACGATGTTGAACATCAGGGGAAGGTCGGTATTTCTGTATTTCTCATAGGCATAGAGCCACACAACCTTTTTCTCTGCGTCCATAAGCGGATCAAGATCATTGCGAAGCACAAACCCCGGCCCATCGTGAGAAATGATGATTTGCACCTGATGCTCAAAAAAGAAATCCACCAACTCTCGCGTTAGCAGGGAACCATTCGTCACCATCGAGATCTCAGGCGCCGCACCAAACTTTTCTCGAAGCAATGGAACCAATCGTCGCAACACCTTGATGTACACCAGTGGTTCACCTCCCCACAGTTCGATGCGACCTCCGGGCTTCATTTCGATACCCGCAACCGACAAGCGTTCAATGAACGCCTCAGCGTCCTCTGGCCGTGCCTGTTGCCCTTGATCTCGAAACGCGGCTTGCAGACAATATGAACAGTGGTAATTGCACTTCATCCCCAATTGGATCTTGAGTGTTTGCAACTGTCGATTCTTGCCGATGATGGGGTTATCTTCCGACATGACAGGTGCAATCGAAATCCGCTTCGGTGCTGGAATGCCAGAAAATCGCGCATCCGTCGAAAAGTCAATCAATCGACCATCGGGACCCCAAATCTCATTGGTCTGATTGTCGAAAACATAGGTTTCCGGTTCAATATGCCCCGCAATGCCGCAAATGAGCTTATATTTCATTGGAAATCACAACAACTTCTGAATCTTTTTATAATAAGCTACCTGTTTTTCCCTAAACCGCCTCTTTTCATCCATTTTCTTCATGAGTTGTTCGGCATTGTTATATCGATAAACAGCATATCGATCGGCTTGTTCAAGAATGGCCTTGACTGTACTGCCATCAGCCAGCCCCTTCTTCAAAATAATCTGTGTAAGAAGATCGACCTGAGCCTCTAAATAACAAAGGCTATCCATCGAATCTACCTCACCAAGAAATGTTCTTTTTGCGATCTGCCGTTGAATTATCCTGCCTGCAACAGTGGAAAACTTTTGAAATGCCCGTATTGAATTCTGATCCATCGTCATTGTGACATTGCGCATTCCCGGCATGTCATTAAGCCGACCTCTTATATAGATTAGAATCGTCTTGTCCGTGACAACATACTTGGCAAAATAAAACCCCTCCGCAATTTCCAAGTTCATTTGAGCAGTATACGGATTGATGATCATCATATCTCGTTGCATGGTGAGCTGCATATTGGCATTATAAAAAACGTCAACATAAGCTCCCGTTTGTGTCGATATTTCAAACCGATCCTTAATGCGATCCCACCCATAATCAAGCTCATAGTCACACCACAACCGTCCACCAGATTCATAAATCTTATAGTTAATCGGCGTCAAAGGCTTTTCCTTTTGTACTTTCTCACGATGCTCTTTTTGCTTGCGACGCTGGGACTCCGTATCGAGTTTCCCCAAAATAACCACTTCGCCGCCATCATTCGTCTTCAGATAAGTTTGCCCATCCTTAACATAAGTTGTAGATAGAGTCTGTTTTTCTCTCGCCTCTTCTTTCGGGATTTTATGTGGAGGACGATGAAAGAAAATCACTTCCTTGCCATTGATTACCATATTGTTTCTCCTACCAAGTTAACAAGGGTTTCTTTAAGGCCATATTTGTCAATCACTTTCACCAGCCAGCGATTCATCGTTCGAGCGATATAACACTCATGGTCCGTTACGTTGGCAATGCAGGTGCAACGACAAATATTAAATATCGAACAGTCGCGGCATTTCGATGGAATCAACATTGCAACCGCATCCCAGTCAGGACCAGCATCAATCGTTCCTATGTCGTAACGGGCGGTGTAAGGACAAAGTAAAAATTTACCCGAAAGAGATACCCCTTGAATATTTTCGTTAAAACACCGACAACCTTTCTTTGTATTATGTGGCAACCACCACTTCCAAAGAGCCTTCTTTAGCGTCAGTGCCCGACCAAACACTGCTCGTCGTTGTTCAGGATCAGATGAAAACGAAAGTTGCAACAATTCACTTTCAATCAACTGCGCCATTTGTACGCAATAAGATTTAGCAGTATCAAGCCCCGCTTCATCTTCAGAAACTACAGCCGTCTGATGAACAAACTCTGGCTGCAGACTATCTTTGTAACGAAGCTGATATTTCTTACAGAGGCTTTCCAAATCATGCGACAACCTCTTAAAATCCATGTTTTGACGGTAGACGCAAATGGAAAATGATAGATTTCGTATATAACGAAATTCTTCATATCGTGGCGGAGGATTTTCTGTTCTAGCCCCAGCCGAACCATCAAAAGAAAGACATACTGTCATGTTATAGTCATCAATAAGCGCCCGCTTCACTTGATCCATAAGTGAGCCATTCGTCACAAACTGATACTGATAACCATGACCTAAAGCTCGACAAAATTTTTCGATCGTCTTCCAATAGAGCGTCGGCTCACCTCCACCAAAAGACACCTTTTCAAACCCATTAACTCTAATCCAATCTATCAGTTTTGCGTTGTACGGATAATTAACGACCTCACTGTGGCAATGAGGACAATTCCAATTGCATTGACTGCCGAGCTTAACAAGTACTTTTTTCAGAACACGGGGCTGTTTCATAATTCCACCGGCGTTGAAAATTTTGCCTCTACACGCTTCATGGTTTGAGCTACTGCTTCATAAAAAATGCTCATGAATTGACAAATCCTGTCGGCCTGTGTACCAGGCTTTGCAAATGGACATAGCGCCTTGCAAAAAACCATCCACCGACAATCAAGGCATTTACGACGATTCTCATTATGGAGAGCCAAGAATTGAACCCTCGCCTCTCGGGCAAGTTTCGTAGTCGATGTCTCTAAAGTTCCAAACCGCCCCATGCCACTGTGGCAAAGATAAGTATTCCCTTCAAGGTCCAAGTTGATAGCACGACAATACGCTTCACATCGGGGATACACCGCCTTTCCCTGAGCATGTTCAAAATAACTATCCATATATGGACGCATCATTCGAACCGCAGGGTTTTCTCTTTGGCTGCACAATCCTTCGAACGCCTCATCGGACAATCGCCGACATGTCTCTTCCCAGGCAACCAAATCAAACGTCGTAAGATCGTCTGCATATTCTTGATTAGGAATAAGAAAGGCCAACGTGACTGGCACATCCCCAGCGCGTTTCCGCCAGTAATCCCAAGAGCGATATATATCCTGAGAATATGGCGTTAATACACACTCGATCCCCCGTTTTTGAAGTCGATTGAAGCACCTTAAAAAATTGTCATTCTCAAATATATTCACCCCACGAGTTTTTTCAGATTCAGATCCATCATTAGAAACAACCACCTTGATACCGCGGTCATTGCAAAAATCTACAATGTCATCAGTTAGTAGGATCCCATTCGTCTCCAATAGCCATATGACATTTTCACGATTAACTCGTTCTACCACTTCGCGAGCAGTGTCAAAATAAAGTAACGGCTCCCCACCAAAAAGAGTAACACTGATGGCCGTTGGAAGCGTTCTCCCCCACCGCGGCCTAATATCCGCCAGATGCTGTAAATAAGCAATCACCCGATCACTTGGCCGCTTCGTTAAGCCTCGTCGCTCACCACCCTGAATACAGTAACGGCAATTAAGATTACATGCAAAACCCAGTGTTAAATAAACACGGGTCATATCAACGTCGGAAAATTCCACTTAGATGCTCCAAAGCGCGATGTATATTGATAGCGTTTTCCATAGCCCGACACGTGAAAGGCGTTGCGCACTGAGGGCTCATAAAACACGACTCGCGTACATCACAATCACGATTTTGACAAAAGGCATCGTCGCCACTCTGATGGATAACTTCCTGAATTTCCTCTCTAGTATTAAGCACCGAACCATATACCTTGAGAGTTGCTATTGATGCTATAGAGCCATCTGGAAGAACATTTACCCCAGTCTGTTTTCTGGATTGATTACTCGGGTCTCGAATCAACACATCTGGGTAAAGTTCATAGAGCTCAGAAAGTGAGCGCGTATAAAAATCGAAGTCAAAATCCTCAACTAAATATTCATTCCCCGCAAAAGCGAACATCGGAAAGGCCGTAAAATAGAACTTTTCGACGGAAATCTTCTGCCTTATATACTCATAATTTGCGACACAGTCTTGGTTTCTCGCGGTGAGGATGTTGTAACAGCGCATTTTATGAAATCGGTTCAACTGCTCCACAATTCGATCATCGGCTAGTACATCGACTCCTTTCAGCTCCAAGGCTCCAGTCCCTTCATGCGAAAAATGCAGTTCCACATTCTGAGACAGGAGATAGTCTGTAATCTCAGCTGTCAGTAAGGCACCATTAGTCATCACAACGCGATTGATTTTTGGAGAAACCAAATCAAACACCTCGCGAATTCGATCCATATAGAGAAGCGGCTCGCCACCATTGATCACAACCGCTTCTGTTTTCTCAGGATCCAATTGCGAAAGAAAACGCTTCATGAGAGGCGACAACCCTTTTGGCTCTCGAATCTTCCCCGCGTTCCGCAAACAGTAAAGGCATTTCACATTGCATGCCATACCAATAGGTATACAGACTCTATTCGGAACAAAACGGATGTCACTGTCTTTCCGCGGCATCAATCGAACAACCGCTTCAGTCATCATTAGTTATCTCCGGACATAGCAACACATCTGCACCATCCACCGTTCTGCCCCAATGCCCCTTGTCGACAATTGGCGTATATGTAGGCGTCTCTGCAGAAAGCTCTATTACATCAAACGCTTCTTTATTCTCAACAATTAAGTCATCGAGCCAAACATCAGCATATCGTCCACGAATTCCTGTTTTCTGATCCGTTAAAATTAATTTATTCTTTGAATAAAAACGCCGATCAACAATAGCGGGAGTATTGTTATTCAAAATAATATGATCATCCGTTAACAAAACCTCTGGATGTCCCTTAGGGGAAACTGCGTTACGACGACCGAGAACATTGCTAGCCATTCCTACTACTCGATGTTCACCATCGAGACCACAAATTACATCCCCCAATCTCAGCTCTTGTACTTTTACAGCGCCGCGCTGCGTCATGAAAGTTGCCTGCACAAAACATCCATTATCAGAGTCAGCACAAGCACAGGTGCAGTTGCAATTACAGTTTCTCTGATAAGCCTGCACATAGCCCACGGCAACCACTCGACCATAAGCATCGCGCTTTACTGCCGTATACTGACCAGCTGAGAAACTGCCTGACCCTGTCGTCCCCAACTGGCCTGAGTTATAAATAACTGCTTCACCAATTTGTCCAATACCAATTTCACTCTTCAGCACATAATCGACATAGTTATTGCTAAAAACTGGTATCCATGTATCGGTCGTGTTATGGTTTTGACGCAGGGTAAGACCAGCCCATTTCGTCGAGTTAATGGCATCTCCACCATCGGTCTTTGAAGCTGCTCGATAAGGCCGGTTTGAAAGATCGTTGTAGCTGCCCGTATACGCCACCGTTGCCAGCTGCTCCTTGGCTTCGGCATTGCATTCACAGGCCTGGGTGCCGTCCCCCTTTGGCGTGCCGCCGTTGGGACAAATCGTGGAGCAGTCAGGGGCCGCCAGACAGGCACAAGAAGCCTCAGCGGCCTCCGCCGTCTTTGCCACTGCCGCCCCGGCGCCCAGCAAGGCGCCTAACAGCGCCTCTCGGCGCGTAAGCTTCTTTGCCACCGACTTGGCAACGGATTCCTTCGCCTCCGCCACCGAAGCTTCCGTGGCCTGCTCCGTTTTCTTCAATTCCTCAGACATGACTCAAAGTTCCTCTCGTCGATGCGTGTTGCATCCCGAACTTCGTCGAGTGTACGAACACGCGTTGGTCAAAAAGCCGTCCGATTTCGCGGTTTTCGCGATTTCCGCGAAACCGGACCTGATTCACTACTGCTGCCCGTAGGGGCAAATCGTGGCGTCGCACTTGTTGGGCTCGTCATCCGTCACGTAGCCGTACGGACACGTGGCCTTGGTGCAGACGTACTCCGCATTGGTGGTTTGGTTGTCAGGAACGCCGCCGTACGGACACTTCGCCGCCGTGGTGCATTTCGGATCGTCGTAGCAGTTGCAACCCGCCTGACCGTTCCCCTTCACTTCGCCACCAAAGGTGCACAAGGCGGAGCAGTCGGGCTTCTCGTTGCAGGTGCAGCCTTGTGACCCATCGGCGTTCGCAGTGCCGCCATAAAGGCAGATAGACGCCGAATTGCAGTTCGGGGGATCCCAGCAGGAACAAGCTTGTGTGCCGTTGCCCACTGGAGAACCGCCATAGGTACAGGTCTGCGAGCAGTCCGGCGCATCCCAGCACCCGCAGTTCTGGGTGCCGTCCGCCGTCGGCGTGCCGCCAAACTGGCAAATGGTCGAAACCGTGCAATCCGGCGCTTCGTTGCAAACGCACGTCAGAGACGGCTTCACCGAGTGACCGCCATAGGCGCACTGAGCCGTGCAGTTAGGCGGCTCGTTGCAACTGCAGTCTTGGGTGCCATCGGCCTTGGCGATGCCGCCAAAGCCCGCCGGGCACTTCGCTTCCGACGAGCAGTCTGGAGCGTCAAAGCAGCCGCAGTTCTGGGTACCGTCCTTCAAGGGCGTGCCGCCGTAGGTGCAGGTCTTCACGTTGTAGCAATCCGGCGCTTCGCGGCAGTTGCAGTTCTGGGTTCCGTCCGCCTTTGGCGTACCGCCAAAGCCGTCCGTGCACTGCGTGCGGCAGTTCGGTGCTTCCAAGCAAACGCAAGCGTCCGTGCCGTTGGCAGCCGGAGAGCCGCCGTAGGGGCAGACCGAAGCCATGGAGCAGTTCGTGGGCTTGGCGTTGCAGGAGCAGGCCTGACTGCCGTTCGCCGAGGGAACACCGCCATAGGTGCAGTAATTCGTGCCGGTCTGCACGTCCTTCCCGCCTTCGCAAATCGGCGCCACCTTGCAGGTGCAGGACGACGTGGTAACGCCGTTCATGGTGGTGGACGTCACGTCACCGCCGTAGGTGCAGGCCGCGTTGCAGTCTTCCTTGAATTCCTCCGTGGACTTCGCGGGCGTGCCGCCGTACTCGCATTTCGCGGAGCACATGTCCGTGCCGTAACACGAGCAGTCTTGAGTGCCGTTGCCCTTCGGGGTGCCGCCATAGAGACACTTCGTAGTGCACCCAGGCGCCGCGTTGCAAACGCAAGCATCCGTGCCGTCGTTCTTCGCGTGGCCGCCGTAGGGGCAAACCTCCGGAATGTTGCAGTCCGGCGATTCGTTGCAGATGCAACTCAACGTGCCATCCGCCGCTGGCGTGCCGCCAAAGTCGCACTTGAACGCGCAGTTAGGCTCCTCGTTGCAAGCGCATTCCTGGCTGCCATCGGCCTTGGGACCGCCGCCATAGAGACAGGACGTGATGTCGCAGTTGGGCTTCGGATCACAGAGGCAGGACGTGGTGCCATCGGTGGCTGCGATGCCGCCGTAGGTGCACTTCTCCTTGCAGTTCGGAGCCTCGTTGCAGACGCAATTTTGCGTGCCGTCCTTGGCGGGAGTGCCGCCGTAGTCCGGACACTGCTTGGCGCAGACGGGCTCCGCCGCGCAGGCGCAGGCCTGAGTACCGTTCGCGGTCGGGGTGCCGCCATAGGGGCAGTTCTTAGAATCGGAGCAGTCCGGCGCCTCCTTGCATTCGCAAGCATCGGTGCCGTCACCCTTGGCCGCACCGCCGTACGGACACTTGTCCGCGCCGCACTTCGGCATCTCGTTGCAGACGCAGTACATCGTGCCATTGCCCTTCGGGGTGCCACCGTACTTGCAGAAGTTCGTACCAGTCTGCGTCGATTGCGAGCCCACGCACACGGGACCGCTGTTGCAGACGCATTCCTGCGTGCCGCCCTTCTTCGGGGTGCCGCCATAGAGGCAGATCTGCGTGTCGTTGCAGTCGGGCTCGGAGTAGCAAATGCACTCCGTCGTCCCGTTCTCCTTCGGCTCGCCGCCGTAGTCGCAAGACGTCGCGCAGGTGGTCGAGGTCGTGCAGGTACAGGCTTGGGTGCCGTTCTTCAACGGGGTGCCGCCCAAGTCGCACTCGTCACAATCAGTGCCGCTGTTGCAAATACAGGCATTCGTGCCATTGGCGGCGGGCTTCCCGCCGTAGGTGCAGTAGTTCGACCCCGTCTGCTTCACGCCTTCACACACCGGAATGTCGTAGCAGCTGCAGTTTTGCGTGCCATTCGCCTTCGGGGTGCCGCCGTACTGACAAACCATGGAGTTGTTGCAGTTCGGAGCCTCCAGACAGGCGCACTGCTGGGTTCCGTCCGCGGCGGGTTCGCCACCGTACGGACACACCGTCTTGTCACAGATCGGCGCCGGGTTGCAAGAACACTCGCTCGTGCCGTCCCCCTTGGGCGTGCCACCATAGGGGCAGATGCCTGCTGCCGTGCAGTCAGGCGCCTCGCGGCAAACACAGGTTTCCGTTGTCACTCCATTGGCCGTGGTCTTTGAAACATCACCGCCGTAGGCGCAGGCGCTCTTGCACTGCGGCGCCCCGTTGCAAACGCAGCCTTGCGTTCCGTTCCCAAGCGGGGTTCCGCCCCAGTCCGGACACTGCGTTTCGCACTTCGGAGCCGACTGGCAATTGCATCCGCCCGTTCCATCCGCGAGCGGCGTACCGCCGTAGGGGCAGTTCGACGCGGCATTGCAGTTCGTTTCTTCCGAGCACTGGCAAGCGCGAGTGCCGTCGGCCTTCGCAATGCCACCATAGGCGCAGAAGTTGTCGCCCGTCTGCTGATCCTTGGTGCCGGTGCAGATTGGCATCGTGTAGCAGGAACAAGCGTCCGTGCCGTCTGCCGCCGGCTGGCCGCCATAGGGACACAGCGTCGGCGAGTTGCAGGCAGGCGCTTCGTTGCAGTCGCAGTCGCGCGTGCCGGTGCCTTCGTCATCGTCGCCCTTCGCATCGCCGCCGTACTGGCAGAACGTCGTGCCGGTCTGCGTGCCGAAAGCGCCCGTGCACACTGGCGGGTCGTAGCAGTTGCATTCGTCCGTGCCGTCCCTGAGCGGTTCG
Organism: Acutalibacteraceae bacterium; assembly: GCA_963647785.1. GTDB lineage: Bacteria > Pseudomonadota > Gammaproteobacteria > Burkholderiales > Burkholderiaceae_F > Duodenibacillus. Next base: position 7,176 of record CAVJBF010000012.1, on the reverse strand, counting down.
CCGCCGTACGAGCACTGATCATTGCACTCCGGCGCCTCCACGCAGACGCAGTTGCCGTTCATGAACGTGCCGCCGTAATCCGCGCACTCTGCCGAGCAGTCCTTCACAATGCCGCAGGTGCAGCCCTGAGTGCCGTCCGCATTGGGCGTGCCGCCGTACGGGCAGAACGAATCGCAGGTCGGCTCCTGATTGCACGAGCAGTCCTGGCTGCCGTTGCCGTAGGCCTTGCCGCCGTACGGGCAGTAATGCGAACCCGTCTGCTGTTCCTTCGGGCCTTCGCACACCGGTGCGGTCTTGCAGGTGCAGGAACCGTCGTCCGCGGCCTCGCCGCCGTAGGTGCATTCTGAATTGCACTTTTCGAGCTCGTCGATGCAGCCGAAGAACCCGGAGCCGTCACCCGTGTTTTCATCCGACCAGCCGAACGTGCACTTCAAGCCTTCTTCCTTGCAGGCGCGAACGATCTCGTCAGCCTTCTCCGCGTTCGACGTGGGATCCTTGCCCTTGATTTCACAAAGGAGGTCGTAGCCGTCCTTGCGGAAGTGCGCCTCTGCCGAGAACACCTTCGATTCTTCGTTCGGCGTTTCGCAAGCGTCCGCGCAAGCCTGCAATTCCTTCGAAGGCTCGGGGTAGCACGAACAGGCTTGCGTGCCATTCGTCACCGGGACGCCGTTCCAGTCGCAAGCCGTTTCGCAGATGTTCGGGTTGCAGTCGCAGGTATGCGTATCCTTGTTCCAGATGCCGCCATACTCACAGGTGCCCGTGCAGATCGTGGACTGCACATTGCAGCCGAAGACACCGTGCTTGCTTGAGAGCCAGGCGCTCGTGCACTGCACGCCCTCAATCTGATTGCACTTCTCCGCCTGACGCTGGGCCGCCTTCTTGCGCTTGTTGATGCACTTCTTCTTGCGCCACAGCTTGCGCTTGAAGTGGCAGTTGTCACCGTCCACCGTGCAGAACATGTCGTAGCCGTTGTAGTTCCAGTCCACGTCACCGTGGTACGGACTGCCGGGGTTCTGACAGTACTTCGCGCAGGCTTCCATGCCCGTGGGCTTGGAGTTGCAGGTGCAGGCCTGAGAGCCGTCGCCTACTGCTACACCGCCGTACTGGCACTGATCCCAGCAGTTGGGCGGCGGGTTGCAGTCGCAGTCCTGAGAACCGTCGCCCTTCGGCGTGCCGCCGTAGGGGCAGATTTCGGGGCCAGCGCACCACGGGCTCGCGTAGCAGTAGCAGGCGTACTGGTTGCTATAGGGCGAGCCACCATACTGGCAGTACATGATGTCGTTGCAGTTGGGGTAGCAAACACAAGAACCCAAATCCCCAATGTAGCCGCCCGTCTCACCGCACATGCCGCGGCAGTTTGTGTGCTCGTAGTCAACCTTGGGATTGCCGTTCTCGTCAAAGTCCCAACGCTTGCTGAAGTCATTGCTCATTTGAGCTTCGCCAGCCGCCTTGCGAAGGCCGTCCACATCAGCGCCATCGAGCTTGGATGTCTGGCGTTCCTCGGAATCCTGTCGATCACCGTCCGTGGACAGCGCCGAACCAGTGCCCGTACGCTCTTCCATCGTGACGTTCGTGGAATTGGGCATGTTGTCTGTGGTATTCAAAAGACCGATCCATTCTGAAAGGTCAATGCGATCCCAGTCCACATTTTCCAATGCCTGCAACGGAATGCCGCCGCAGTCAGGATTCTTAGGCGTCCCCCAATTGAGACCCGTCCCCGACTGCTTGCGGATTTCCTGATTGAGGATGCGCGCCAGCGGCGAAGAGAAGCAACAATAGCTCTTCATCTTCACGAGGCAGGACTTGAGGATCTTCTTCTTGCAGTAAGAGCCGACGTAGTGACAGATCTTCTGTTCAAGCTTTGACTGAAGCTCGATTTCCTCGTCCTCGCAGGCGTAGACGAGCGAAATAATCATGTCAGCGATGCAGTAGATGAGGTAGATCCAAGCAATAAAGGTCATGATGGCCGCCGCATACTGCATGGCGGCATTCATGGCGGCGTTGGTGGCCACGTTGGTGCCTGCGCTCTGTGCAGCATCCTGTACGGCGCCTTGCGCCATCTCTTGGCCGGCTTTCTTCACAGCTTCACTGCCCGCTTTTTCTCCCCACCCCGCATAGATCTTGCCCGCAGCTGCCGTCACCTTTCCGGTGAATTCGCCCCAGTCCATATTGAAGACATTCTTGAATGCCTCAGCGGCCTTCGTCTTCAAGGTATCAAGACAGCTTTGCGCCGCGCTCTTGATCTGTGTCTTCGTTGCCTTATAAGCCTCGTCCCACTTCATCACCTTGAAGAACTCGGTAATGCTGGAAATGCCTGAAGTGAAGGCTTCAGAGAGGTAGCCCGTGCCATAAGCCTTGATGGCCGAGGTGACATCAGTCGCGATCTCAAGCCACGACCCCATGTTCGACATACTGCCGGTTTCACCAAACTTCCAGCTGTATTTGTCCACCTCAGGAATCGTGTACTTGCCGGAGCCACCAATGAGGTTGCCGTTAGCATCCCACTCAAGACTTCCCGAGGTGCCATTCGCCGAAGCCCACTTCTCGTAGTCCGCTTGCGTAACCTGCTTGCCGTCCACGTAATAGGTATCTCCTGCCACGAAGTTGTTGTAGGCCGAATTCACAGCACTCCAAATCTTGAGCACCGTGCCCACCACCTTCATAAACTTCCGAAGCCCAAACTTCGCGTTGGGGTCGCAGCAGTTCTGCCAGCCACCCACGGCGATCTTGCATTCCAAGGCGTCGCCCGAAAGGAACTTGCAGTTATCAACGCTCTTGCTGTCTTCCGAGCATTTGATGTCGTTCGCCATGTAAGTGGCAGCATCCAAAAGCGCCACGGCCTTTTCAAAATCCGTGTTGTCGGTAGTCTCCGTCGTCACGCAGTCGTCGCCGTAACAAGTCAGGCCGTCGCACGTCGTGACAGTTTCCGTCGATTCCTTGAGGAAGGTCTGCGCATCGTTGCTGCACCGATAAGTCAGTTCCGTGCCATAGCAGGTGCCAGAGACGCCCGTCATGCCGTCCATGCACTCAGACTTCACGAACTCACAGCCCTTCTCAGTGAGCTTCGAGCAGTTGTCCACGTTCGTGCCGGCGTTTTGCCCTGGACACACCGTTTCCTTGATCCACTCGCCGTTGTTATCCACACCAACGGAATGCTCGTAGCAGTCCATTTCGGTGCTCTGACTAGCAAAGGACGAATCCGCCTTGACCGTGGCCATCCGACAGAGATTGGAGAGCGACTTGAAAACCTGCGGCTTGCCGGTGAAGTCCTTGGCGACGATCTTCACGCCGTCCACCGTATCGCCTTCCTTCACAAGCTGGGTGCAAGTAATGGAACCTTCAGCGAATTCATCCGCAACCATGTGAGCGGCTTCAACGCAGTCCGCCGAACCCCACGAATCCGTCGCGAAGTTATGCGTCATGGTGCAGGTACCAATATGACGCACCGTCTGCTCGCACTGCGCCTCATACTCATCCTTCACCGTCTCCTCGTAAGAATGAGTAATCGTCTCCGTCTTGCAGTTGTAGATGTTCCCAATGGCCTCGTCGATATTGTTGAGAATGGTGTTGGAGGCCGTAAAGAGAACGTCTTCGTCGAGGTCAAACTGCTTAGAAAGCCCTTGCGTATCGTTCAAGAGCTTGAAGACTTCCGCTTCGATATTGGTGCCAACGGCGTCGCGATCCTTGCCAGCCAGCTCAAAGAGCTTCGTTTTTGCTTCATAGCCCAGCTTGTTCATAGCTGTGCCGTTGTCGTAGTTCGCCTGCTGCCCCGTAATGTCGGACATCGACGAGTTGTAAGTGATGTTCGAATTAGTCTCAGAGGACGGGGCAAACGAATTTTGATCGATTGACAGCGTCTCTCCCTTCCCCTGATTGAAGATTGGGAAGGAAAGCGTCGTGCCAGAAATCGTCGGAAGGTTGGCGGCAGCCGCTTCTCCATATTCCTTGCCAATCTCAGAGGCGTCCTTGCCGGTCTGACGCAACTCCTCAGCGCGAGCGGCGGCTTCCTCATCGGTTTCCGTTTGGGGACCGAAATCAGAGGTCTTGCCCTGTTCGTAAGATTCCTTGAGGGTTTCGATGATCTGCTTGCCAGCGGTGAGGCTCGATTCCGCCTCCGCCTTCTGGGCGGCGTCGTATTCGGCCTTCTCCTCGTCGGTCATTTCCTCATACTTTTTGTCCTTCGTGACATTTCCGTACTCACTTACTGTCGCGGCGTAGGAAAACTGAATGCCAATAGGACACCACCCCACCACGGCACACATCGTGGCGGCGATAGTTTTCTGCAAAACCCGTTTTACTTGAACGAAATCAATGGAAGAAAGCATGAGACAACTCGTCCGGCAAGACCAAGCCGACACTTTTTCGGCTTCTAGCACTCACGTTACGAACTGTGTCAAGCGAATCTAGTTGTCTCCCGAGCGAGAAACACTTGGGGAAACAAGATGTTTCTGCTCTAGCACTTTTATATTTATGAATATATAATTACCCCTATCAAAGCCAACTCCTGACCTCTTTTCAGGGCCGATGATTATGTCTTCTGGAAAAATAAAACTCCTGCCTCTTGTCCTGACCGCACTTGCCGCATCCACGCTCACAGGATGCGCCAGCCTTTCTGGCTCCTCAACCAACGATCAGCAAGACACTACTCATTCTTTCGCGTGGAACATATGGCAATCGATGGCGGGAGCCGATCACGCGGCAGAAATTCCCGCCGATCCTAACTGGACCGTACTGGAAGGCGAATTACTGGAGCCTAAGAATAGCTGGCACCTCGCAAAGAACTCTCGCCCGGCGCCCGAGCGAAAATTCGTCAAGCGTGTACTCTCGAACCTCACGAATGAAGCAGAGCGCACTGACAAACGTACCTATGCCGTCGGTAACATCGTCAATAAACTTGGCTCGCTCACTGGCTTTTCCAACATCACCACCACGGTAGGTGGCGCTTTGATGTTCTCTGGGCTGTCGGGAAGCGAGGCCGGAGAAGCTGTGACGATTCACGAAGAAACCTGGCTGGAAGACCACGCACTGATCTACATTCCGATGACGCAACTTGAGGACGGACTTGACGCCGACAAATACCTTATCGAAGCCTTCAAGAAAGCCGTAGTTGCAACTGACAAGGCGCTGACGGTAAAGGTCTACAACGACTGCTTCAAGATAACGATCTGCGTCTCTTCTCCCTCAGCGAAATCCTGCCTTCTGAGCATTGAAAAACCACCATTTCCGTCCTCCAAAGGTACGCTTCACCCCTATTGTCCGAGAACACCGTTCGCCAACAAGCCTATTGAACCCTTGCCAGCTTGGTTGAATCACGGAGTTTCTGGCGAAAAAGCCTGGACGGTGCGGAGCCTCGTTGAGATGCCCGGCACCCAGCGCAAAAAAATTGCCTCCTTGGTACGTCACCTGCCAGAGAACTTCTACTTCTACCTTGCCCCTCGCGTAGATGACAAAACTGGGCGCCTCATTCCTCCAGTTCTGTTTGACAAGAACGGAGAACACTACTTTGTGAGCCCCACCCAAAAAACACTTTCCGCCCAGTAAAAGCCCATGCTCAAACCACTGATTTTTATCACGCTGGCGTCAATCGGAACCGTCATGCTCCCTGGTTGCGCCTCAATTTATGAAGCCGCTACCGGAGACACAGTAAAAGCCAACGAGATCCGCACGGGCTTTAACACGGACAAGTCTTTCGCCCATAATGTCTTGCACCAGATGGTTCATGTGGTCGCCATGAACGACTTTACGTACGAAGACGATCCCGATCAATTCAACGCGACCTTGCAGGATCCCAAGTTTTACTTTTACTACTGGAAGCCTATCGAAGAGGCGACGAACAGCAAAAAATTCGAGGCACCAAAGCCTGTCGCCTGCACCTATACCCGCTCGCGACAGAAGGAGCTTCAAGGGGATATGGCCCGCTCCGTCACGAGCTTCGGCGGTCCCTCCGTTTTCTCTGCGGCGGCGAGCGTGTACAGCCTCTTCACTCTCGGCGACGTTTCCTGCCCGGAAAACGACAAGCATTTGATCGACCCCTACTATGACTTTATGAGCGATCAGGTGCTCATCTATGTGCCGCAGTCCAAGTATCCGAACGCACACGAAGCCGAGCAATCGGTCTACGAAGCCATCAAGACCGCCTTTGAAAAAGGTGCACCTTCCGTGTCGAAAGAACCGATCCAGTTCAAGCTCGAAAAGGGATGCGAGCGCAACCGCATCAGGGCGTTCATGAAAGATGATCCGAATGATGTTTTGATGGAGCTCTATTTGGGCCGGCTGGTAATGGGCGACGAAACCATTCCGAACTGCGAAAAGCCCACTTTGAGCTTTCTCATGCCCGAGCGCTCTCTTGACGTGCTCGCGTATATGAATCATGGCGTCAAAGAAAAGGCATGGGTGTTTTCGCACGATTTCGACTCTCACCTCTTCCTGAAGGGATTTGGTTACAAGTACTTGAAAGCTGCGGCACGTTATTTGCCCGACGGCTATTTCTTCTACCGAGCTCCTCGCTTCGCCTACGACAAGCACGGAAACCAGCAACCCGTGCCGCCGTACATCTACGACAACAAGGGCGAGCATCAATTCAAGAAGCCGGTAAAAAGCGAAATGCCGGTGTTTGACTCTGATACGAAATCATGACCGAAGCCAAGAAAGAGTCCTCTGAGCGCAAGCTGGGCCGTCCGCAGGAATCCCCGGGGGGCGGCAAGGCTTGTACGCTCTATCTTCCCAAAGAACTCATCCCAAAGCTCAAGGCATTGGGCGGCAGCCGATGGGTGGCCGAGCAGATCAGGAAAGCCAAACTGCCCGACACCTCGGCGCCCGACTCCCGCCAATGATTTCCCCGCCGCCCGTCTTCGGATCGGCGGCTTTGCTATTTATATGCGAGCCGCATTCGCCGCCAGACACGCCGGAAGACGAACAAGAACCGCGACCAAAGCGACCGATGCTGGCGGCGCCAGTTCCAAGGCTTTATGAGATCACGGCGCTTCCACATTCCGCGCCGGTTCGTACGGGCCTCGTTGGCGGCGGCGCTGTAGGCGGAGACGATCTCGCCGTCCGCCTTCTTCAAGTACGGCCATTGACGTACTCCCCAGCCTAAAGGCTGAGGATTCTTGGATCAAACACCGGATGCCGACTTTCGTCGGTCTGACTCCGGCTCTCCTTGACGGACGATCGTCC
>CAVJBF010000011.1:0-44598 GCA_963647785.1 Acutalibacteraceae bacterium | reverse complement strand
TTCGATGAACGCATTTTCGGCAGCGCTGCCTTCCGTTTTGCCCGTGATAGTCAAGCTAGTGTCTTTGGCGACAGTGACCTTAGCCGTTTCGCCCGCTTTGGTATTAATTACGAGCGTCTGAGCGCCGGTGGAGACGGCTTGGCCTTCTTTGCCGATGGTCGCAGTCTTATTGCCTTCACTATCGTCAGTATTCACCTTGGCCGTGGCGTTGTTCTGAATGACGCCGTTCACGAGCGTCGTGTCCCCTTCGCCCGCGAACTCGGCACCCGTGAGGCTCAGAATGACCTTATCGTTGTAAACAGCGGCAATTTTCTCGAGATCTGCAACATCGCTGTATTGGAACGCATCGGCGATGAGGAGCGTGCCACCTGTAGAGTTCTTGAAGGTGAAGTTGCCAGATACTGACTTGTTTTCCTGGTCGAAAGTCAACACTCTTTTGTCGTTAATCAATGTAATCGATGCATCGTTGTAAGCGAGGGCAAAGGACGTTTGCAGTTTGCTGCCACTAGCCAGCGTGAACGTGCCGTTGGCAGTCTTGAAGTCGGAGACGTCGGTTTCCACGACGAGGGTGCCATTCTCGCCTACGGTCAGATTGCCGGTGCCCTTCAAGGTGGAGTTGGCGACGAGCGTGGAGTCGCCATCCATTATGAGATTGCCGTTAACGGTGACGGTCTGGCCGTTCGTCGAGACAAAGTTGTTCGTTGTGAGCGTGGCGCCGTTTTCGATGGTGATGCCACCGTTGAGCTGGGTTTTGTCGCCGTATGTCAGCGTGTTGCCAGTGCCTTTGACGTTGACGCCTGCAACATTGAGGGTCGTGGCAGCGGTCGCGTCAAGTGTGCCGCCGTTCAAAACAAGCGAACAGCTGGAGGCATCAATCTCCTTTACTGCCAGCGTTCCGGCATTCACAAACACGGAGCCATTTGCGCTGCTAATAGTGACCTTGTCAACGGTGACTTTCGTTGAAGCGTTATTTTCACCGAACTGAATAGTGCCGACTTTGCTGTTCGAGAGGTCGATGGCAGAGCCGATGTACACCTGTCCGTTGTGGCTGACGTTGATGTTTGTGGCTGCAATGTTTCCCGTCAGGCTAACGTGACCATCGCGTTGAGCGTTGATGTTGCCAATGATGGTGGCATCCGAAGAGTCGATGTTGACGAGGGTTGTGCGGACACCAGTTGAGTATTTAGAACCGTCCATGCCGACGTTCACATTACCAGTCATGACCAGTTTGTTGGCGGTCAGATCTAAGGCAAAAATGTCGGTTTTGTGTGTGTCGCCTGTTTGAGTTCCGTAAGAGCCGCAAATGTTCCCGTCAATAGTCAACGTCCCAGAAACATTAACGCTGAGTTTTCCTGCACTGCCAGAGCCAAAGACTCCACCGGATACGCTGGTGGGGCCATCGAAAGTAGCATCAACTGCATAGAAATTAACCGTGTTGTTTTCATTGGTTTGCAACAAAGCAACCCCATAGTCATCCTTGCCATACGTGGTATGACCTTCGAAATTCTGGATGCGCTTTTCTGCAGTGCCGATGTTTACGGTGGAATCCGTTACGCCTTGAGCGTTGATGAAGCCGTCGAGGGTGTACACCGTGATGGTGTTGGCGAGGATGTTCAGGGTGTTATTGTTTCCCTTGAATTGAAATGCCCTGTCACCGCCTTTGTCTTGGGCTCCAACCGTCAGAGTGTTGACCTCGATGGAGAGATCGCTGTAGCCGTCTTGCCATGAGGCAAAATTGTTCTGCCCAGCATCAGCCTTGTTGTTTAAATCGCTAGCAATGGTAAGTGAATCGGCTGTAATGGATGCAGTAGCGCGTTTGTTTGCGTTGCCGACCATGTAGATGCCAGTTTTTTTACCAATTACACTTTGAGTTGCTTTGGTCAGAGAGACTTCGCCGTCTTTAGCATCAATCGTGACGGTACTGCCGGCCAGAACCTTAACAGAGTACTCACCTGCGCCAGCGCTTACTGATTCACCTTCGGCAGGCGCGAGTGTAGTTGTAGTTGCGGATGCCATGCCTGAGGCAAGTACTGCGACAGCAGTGGCGATGACCAGCTTTGCGCCCGTCTTCTGCACCGAGCTCGTCACCTCGTTGGCAACCATCAGCGCTCCGCGCGCCTTGTTGAAAACGACCTTGAAAGTCTTGTTCATAGCGATATCCCCTTGAATAAACCTATTGGCGAACAACCATTAAGTAATAAGTTGATCGTCTTTTGGTTTAAGAATCAATGTTCAAATTAACCATACCCCCCCCGGCAAATTTTGTCAAGAGACTTGACAAGATAAATTTCAGGGTGCTTTCGTTTGCTTGGATAGTCTTTTGTAGTGCATGGAAAATTGGTCGGCAGTTTTGGGGAGGAGAATGGAGGGAGAGGCTAGGGGGTGTTGTCTCACTGCAACACCCTTGCGTCAGATCGCGTTGCAGGTTGCATGGACGGGCGCTGGAATCAGCAGAAACGGGGCGGTCGCGGTCTACCGTCTTCAAACGAAAGGATTTCCTAAAAACGTAACGAGACTAACTCTCATTACGAAAACTTCTTTAAAAACAGTGTATATAATGCGCAACGACTTCGGAAACGGCAGGCGACAGCTTGTATTTTCCCGCCGATCCCCAAAAATGGACGGGAAAACACCAGGAGAACCGAAGCGGCGGCTCCCGCAGCAGTAGCGGGACGAACCGAAAAACTGCGAAGATCAAAAAACAAGCTCGACTCGCAGAAAGCGCGTCAGGCCGCACGACCTGACGTCCGCGGCGCCCAAGGCGCCCGCTCTCGGTTGTAAACACAAGGCGAACCTTTGTTCAATTTGTTTTGTGCGACTCTTAATAAGGAACATTCAAAATGGTGTTGAATCAGGCTACGAAGTACGGTCTTTTCTTTGTCGGCGGTCTCGTTGTGGGCGCTCTGGGCGCCGTGGCGATCGCCAAGGGCAAGAAGTTCGGCGGCGTGAAGCCTCTCGCGAGCTCCCTGCTGGCTGCAGGCATCGATGCGAAGGACAAGGTCCTGGCGGGCGTTGAAGGCGTGAAGGAAGATCTCGCTGACGTCGTCGCGGAAGCTCAGGTGAAGTCTCAGGAGCGCCGTGAAGCGAAGGAAGCCGTGGAAGCGGCCGAAGTCGCGGCGCCCGCGGCCGTCGAAGAAGTGAAGGAAGAAAAGAAGGAAGCGAAGAAGGCCCCCGCCAAGAAGACGGTGCGCCGCCCCCGCAAGGCGAAGGCTGCTCCGAAGGCGGAAGCTGCGGAAGCCGTGGCTGCGTAACGTCGCTTTTTCCACCTCAGCCTGAAGCCCGGCTGTCCGTTTCCAAGCGGACAGCGCAGGGCTTTTCGTCTATTGGAAGAACGAAAATCGAAACGATTATCAAGTAGAAGAACGACGTTTCGAGAAATTCCTTTTCATCAGCCTGAAAAAGTTGGAAGAGTCATGAAGTTTTATCTTGCTCACAGCGTCGGCTGCCGCATGCGCTGGCGCACGGACAATGTGATGAGCGCCGCGACGGGGCGGGAGATCGCGGCGGCGGTGGGAGCGATTGATGGCATCACGAGCGTCAAGGTGAATGCGCTCACGGGGAGCGTGCTCGTGACGTACGCAACGGATGCCGCAAAGCATGCGCTCATTGCGTACCTTGCGGGGCTGGAGACAAAGCCCGTCATCCTGAAGCGCCGCCAGGCGGCGAAGTCTGCGAAGACGACCGCAAAGCGCGTTGCCTCCGTTCGTGAAGAGCTTATCCATGAAGCGGACGCTGCCGAAGGCCAGATGACCGCCGTCGCCCGCGGCGTCTCCGACCTGATGGAGCGCGCGGTGTCCGGAATGCCGGTCGTGGAAGCCGTGAAGCGCCCCTTCCTGTCGTCAAAAGACCTCGCGGCTCGAGAAGCTGCCGCTGATCTGGACTTTTCGCCCTTGGCGCGCTGGCTGGTGCTGCGTCCGATTCTGCCGATTCTCGTCAACACCGCCAACGTGTTTCTCGGGGCCATCCCGTACTTCTTCCGCGGCGTGAAGAACCTGTTGCAGGGAAAACTCAACGTCGAAGTGCTCGACGCCTCCGCAATCGGCGTGTCGCTCTTGCTGCGCGACTTCCGCACCGCGGGGCTCGTCATCCTGCTGCTTGGCATGGGCGAGATGCTCGAGCGCTACACCCGCAAGAAGTCGCTGGCGAGTCTGGCGGATCAGCTTGCCTTGAAGGTGGACCGCGTCTGGGTGCGTCAGGGCGGCGCTGTCATCGAGAAGTCCTTGAAGGACGTGACGCCCGAAGACATCATCGTCGTGCGCACGGGGAACACCATTCCTGTGGACGGCCAGGTGGTGGCGGGCAACGCTGAAGTGAATCAGGCGACGATGACGGGCGAGCCCCTGCCGGTGCACCGCGAAGCGGGCGGCACCGTCTTTGCGGGCACGGTCGTTGAAGACGGTGAAATCGACATTCAGGCGACGAAGATGGGGGACGGCACGCGCCTCAACCAGATCGTCAAGTTCATCGAAACGTCCGAAAAGAGCAAGGCGGGCATTCAGGGGAAGGCGGAGCATCTCGCCGACGCCATCGTGCCCTTCAACTTTGCGCTGGCGGGCCTTGTCTTCCTCTTCACGCGCAACCTCGCGCGCGCTGCGGCCGTCCTGATGGTGGATTACTCCTGCGCGCTGCGTCTGGCGACACCTTTGGCGATTCTCACCGCCATGAAGCAGGGCACGAAGAGCGGCGTGCTTGTGAAGGGCGGCCGCTATCTGGAAGCTTTGGCGGAAGTGGACACCGTCGTGCTCGACAAGACGGGCACCCTGACGCAGGCGTCACCCAAGCTTTCTGACGTCGTGTCCCTCGATCCGAAGCGCGACGAGAAGGAAATTCTGGGCCTCGCCGCGTGCTTGGAAGAGCACTTCCCGCACCCCGTCTCCCGCGCGGTGGTTCGCGCGGCCGAAGAGCAGGGCGCAAGCCACTACACCGAAGAGCACGACGCGGAAGTGAAGTACGTCGTGGCGCACGGCATCTGCTCCACGGTGGACGGCGAAAAGGTCATCATCGGCTCCCGTCACTTTGTGGAGGAGGATGAGAAGGTGGACGTGACGGCGGGGCTCCCGCATGTCGAGCGTCTGGCTGCGGAAGGAAAGTCGGTTCTCTACATGGCGCTTGGCGGCAAGTTGGTCGGCATCCTCGGCATCGTTGATCCGCTGCGCCCCGAATCGAAGACGGTCATTGCAGAACTCAAAAAGCGCGGCATCAAGCGCATCGTGATGCTGACAGGCGACGACGCCCGCACCGCAAAGAACGTGGCGCAGCAGCTCGGCATCACCGAATTCCGCGCGCAGGTGCTTCCGACCGACAAGGCAAGCCACGTGCTCTCCCTGAAGAAGGAAGGCTGCAAGGTTCTCATGATCGGGGACGGCGTGAACGACAGTCCGGCGCTGTCGAGCGCTGACGTCGGCGCCACCTTGAAGGAGGGGAGCGACATTGCGCAGGAAGTGGCGGACGTGGTCCTCACCAACAACAGCTTGGCTGATCTGCCGCTTGCGATCGACCTGGGGCGCGCCACGATGGCGCGCGTGAAGCAAAACTTCACGGTCTCCGTGGGCCTTAACACGGGCTTTATGGCGGGCGGGCTCTTGGGCGTGCTGACGCCCGCTTTGGGCGCAGTGCTGCACAATCTCACCACGATCGGCGTGTGTCTCAATGCGATGCGCTCGCCTACGGGCGAAAAGACCGACCCGCGCGGGTGGCTCACGCAGGCGCTGGGGCTCTTGACGGCGCCGGCGAAGACGACGAGCGGCGATGCGGCCGCAGAAAAACTCATTGCGGCGGAAGAAGCCGAGGAGAACTGACATGATGGAAGAACTCAAAAAGTACATTCGCTCCTACGTGCCAGGCCGCCTGCGCCTGCGTCATCCGGGGTTGAAAAACCTCGACGCGGAGACGATGTCCCTCATCACCTCGACCGTGACGTCTGCGGCGGGCATCACGGGCTGCACGATCAACCCCGAAGTGGGGAGTCTTCTTTTGACGTGGGACCGCAAGGCGCTCACCGAAGAGGATCTTCTGGGATACCTTTCCTTCTGGGCAGCCTTCATTCCGGGGGACGCCGTGGACGGTGAAGCAGTGGAGCTCACGGACGAAACGCTTGAAGAAACGTCGGTCGCCACGCGCTTTGCTGACGGCAAGGCCTCGGGCTGCAAAGCCGTGGCGAACCTTGCTTCGCAGGCAAAGGTCTACACGGACGCGGGGCTCGATGTTTTGGCGCCCTACCTCGCGCCGGATCAGGCGGGGAAGGCCCGCCGCCGTCGCGTGACGCAGAACCGCCTGATGCTGGCGGCTGGCGCGGGCAGCATTGCGCTTCTCGCGATGCGCGGATCGGCGCACGCCTTCATGGGCTGGGCGTTTGCCGTCATGGCGCTCATTCACCTCTATCAGCACCGCAATGTGATCTGATTCGGGCGAAATCGCGCTTGACGACGCCTCCGCTGTGCGACAATCCCTTTTTCGGACTGCCGCACGGACGGAGGCTTTTTTATGAACTGGATAGTGAAGATCATCAAGGCGCTGGTGCTCGCTGTTGTGGCGATGGCTTCGGCGAGCGTTCTGGTGTTTGCCATTGCGGCGGTTCTCGCGATGGCGGCGGTGTGTCTGCTCGCGCTTCTCACGGCCTACGTGGTGAGCCCGAGTGACGTGAAGACCGTGATTTCTGCCTTGACCGCGAAGTTTGACGGCTGGATGAAGGACCTTACCGGCCTCGTGCAGTCGATGGTGGACGTGATCCGCAGCGCGACGGAAGCCGCGAAGACTGCGGCGGGGATCCCGGCGCAGGAAGCGCCGCAGGAGAAAGCCCCGGAGGAGAAGGAGCCCGAGACGCCGGCAGCTGAAGCTTTCGCAGACGAAGCGCCCGCGGAAAGGCCCGCCCGCCGTCGCCGCCATTGGTCGTCAGCCCGCCGCAAGCCTCGCGCGGCTGCGGGGGACGCACCTCAGCAGGAGGCGCCGAAGCCCGAAGGCTAAGCGCCAGAGCCCAAACGACAAGAGGCCGCGTCACGCGGCCTCTTGTCGTTTGGGGCGAACGGGGAAAACGTCAGTCTCCGAAGTTGTTCTTCCACTTGTCCCGCAGCGTCTGGCGGATGTTGGGCGCAAGGCGCTCAAGGGCGTCGAGCGTCATGAAGATGGAGCTCTTCCCTTTCAAGGAAAGCTCGCGGAAGCGTCGCAAGAGTTCGTTTTCTTCAGGAACGGGCTTCAAGCGTTCGCCCGTGATGATGAACTGCACGTCAAAGCCGCAGGCGGAGAGCCGGGGCATCGAGAAGATGCCGGGATCGCCCGCGCCCGCTTCAAAGGTGAGGTAGACGTCTTCCTTCACCCCGATGAGCTGGGCGATTTGGCGCGGCGTGTAGTTGAGGCGCTCGCGTTCAATTCGGAGCCGCTCGCCGATCTCCTGACGCAGCTTGGTCGTCGTAAGGGCCATGATGGTGATGCGTGTCCGTGCCGGTGAATGATGACGTCAGTATAGCGGAGGGAGGCGGGCGTCTTTTACGCCGTTTTTGGCGACTTTTCACCGGGGGCGGCGGCGACGCCGCTGCCGTCAAAGTGCGGAATGAATTTCGCGAGGCTCGTCGTTCCCACCTGTCGAAAGACCTTCGTCATGCCAAGCGCTCGGATGTGCCGCAGCACCTTCTGGTATTCGAGCGTTGTGAGCTTGCGGTTGATTTCCGGGTGCCGGCACGCTTTGTAAAGCGGCATGTACTGGTTCATGACGGAGAGATAGATGTCGTTTCCAAAATGCGACCAGAGCCAGTCCACGCACCGGCAGGAGTCCTGCCACTGCCAGGGAAGAACAAGGTGGCGCACGACAAGGCCGCGCTTTAAAAGCCCGTCCTCTCCCAGCACCGCGGGGCCCGTCAGGGTGAACATGGTTTTGATCGCTGCGGACGCGAATTCGAAGTAGTGCGGCACGCCCGAATATTTTTCCCCGAGCTTCGAGTCAAAGTACTTCAAGTCCGGCATGAAGATGTCAACGAGCCCTTCGAGCTTTGTGAGGCTTTCCGGAAGTTCGTACCCGTTGCTGTTCCAGGCGACGGGAAGCGCGAGGCCGCGGGACTTCGCGTCACGAAGGGCTTCAACGATGGCGTCCGTGTAGTGTCCGGGGGTGACCAGCTCAAGGCAGGAGGCCCCCCTTTCCTGCTGCTCCAGGAAGATGTCTGCAAGGCGCCGCCGGGTGACGGTGATGCCGCGGCCCTCGGTCGAAATTTCATGGTTTTGGCAGAAGCAGCAGCGCAGGTTGCAGTGCGAAAAGAAGACCGTGCCAGCGCCGTTTTTTCCGCTGATGACGGGCTCCTCCCATGGGTGCAGGCTCACGAGCGCAACGTCGATGGCGTCAGGGCCGCCCGCGGCGCGGCAGAGGCTGCGCCTGGCGCCTTCGGGCGTCGCGCGGTCCGTGTTGCAGCGGCGGGGACAGAGATTGCAGAGCGTCATGAAAGTTCAGTAAAAAAAGAAAGCCCCGACGCGGGGCCGGGGCTTGCCGTCCGGGCGGAGGGGACTCCGCCCGACTGAAGGCAAGGAAGACTTAGTCCTTCTTAGCTTCGTTGCGCAGACGAATGTGCAGTTCTCGGAGCTGCTTTTCGTCCACGGGGCTCGGAGCGCCGGTGAGGAGGCACTGAGCGCGCTGCGTCTTCGGGAACGCGATTACGTCGCGGATCGAGGGGGCGCCCGTCATCATCGTGACGATGCGGTCCAAGCCGAAGGCGAGGCCGCCGTGCGGGGGCGCGCCGAACTGCAGGGCGTCGAGGAGAAAGCCGAACTTCATGCGGGCTTCTTCCGGTCCGATGCGCAGCGCCGAGAACACCTTCTCCTGCACCGTGGCGTCGTGGATGCGGATGGAGCCGCCGCCGATTTCCCAGCCGTTCAAGACCATGTCGTAGGCCTTGGCGTGGCAGTGCTCGGGATCGCTCTCCAGCTTGTCCACGCAGTCGTCGTGCGGCATCGTGAACGGATGGTGGCAGGACATCCAGCGGCCTTCTTCCTCCGAGTACTCGAACATCGGGAAGTCCACCACCCAGAGGGGCTTCCAGGTGTCTTCAAAGAGACCGTTCTTCTTGCCGAATTCGCTGTGGCCGATCTTCAAGCGCAGGGCGCCCAGGCTGTCGTAGACGATCTTCGCCTTGTCCGCGCCGAAGAAGATCACGTCGCCCGTCTGAGCGTTCGTGGCCGTGAGGATCGCTTCGAGGATTTCATCGGAGATGTTCTTCACGATCGGGCTCTGCAGGCCTTCGCGGCCCGCGGCGCGGTCGTTCACCTTGATGTAGGCGAGGCCCTTGGCGCCGTAGATCTTGACGAATTCGGTGTAGGCGTCGATTTCAGAGCGCGGCATCGTGCAGGCGTTCGGCACCTTCAAAGCGACCACTTTGCCGTTATGAAGGGACTTCACGCCGGAGAAGACCTTGAATTCGCAGTCCTTCACGAGGTCCGTCACTTCCACGAGCTCGAGCTTCACGCGAAGATCGGGCTTGTCCGAGCCAAAGCGCGACATGGCTTCGTCGTAGGGCATGATGGGGAAGCGAGCGTCGGGCGCAACGAGATCCACGTCAAGGCACTTCTTGAAGACGGAGCGAATCATGTTTTCCATGAGTTCGCGGATTTCAAGCTCGGTGAGGAAGCTCGTTTCAATATCGATCTGCGTGAATTCGGGCTGGCGGTCAGCGCGGAGGTCTTCGTCGCGGAAGCACTTCACGATCTGATAGTAGCGGTCAAAGCCCGCGATCATCAGGAGCTGCTTGAAAAGCTGCGGGGACTGCGGCAGCGCGAAGAAGTGGCCGTCCTGAACGCGGCTCGGAACAAGGTAGTCGCGAGCGCCTTCGGGGGTGGACTTCGTGAGAACCGGCGTTTCGATGTCGATGAAGCCGTGGTCGTCCAGGAAGTGGCGGACGGCCTGCGTCACCTTGAAGCGCAGCTTCAGGTTCTTCTGCATGTATTCGCGGCGCAGGTCGAGGACGCGATAGGAGAGGCGAGCGGATTCGCTCACCGTGTCGTCGTCCAGCTGGAAGGGGATCTGCTTGGAAGGATTGAGGATCGTGAGCTCGCGGCACAGCACTTCCACGCCGCCCGAGATGAGCGCATCGTTCTTCGTGCCTTCGGGGCGCGCGCGCACAAGGCCCACGACCTTGAGGCAGAACTCGTTGCGCACCTTGTCAGCCGTTTCGAAGACCTGAGGATTGTCAGGGTCGCACACGACCTGCACAAGACCTTCGCGGTCGCGAAGGTCGATGAAGATCACGCCGCCGTGGTCACGGCGGCGGTGAGCCCACCCGAAGAGGGTGACGGTCTGGCCGATGTACTTCTCATCAACCAAGCCACTGTAAACGGTACGCATTTTGGTACTCCGTCGTTTTGAATCTGATACTGGGGAAGGCAGGGATGCGATTCATCCCGGCGGCCTTCGCTCATTGCAAGCGACGCAGTTTAGCGCCGGGCGGAGCGCACTTGAGAAAAAAACGCCGGTTTTTGTGAAAAAGTCCGTGAGGCGTCGGCAGATTGCACTAATTCGCAGGCTTTCGGCTGCGTCGCTAAACTCACGGGCAAGCGCCTTGGGCCGCTGGGGCGGCGCGAGGCCCTCACTGAACAACCTCTAGCAACAACGGATCCGGGAATCATGGGAATCTTGTTTACGCTCCTTGAGATGCTTTTCGGGCTCTTCGGCAGCCTCCTCATTCTGCGCGCCTGGCTCTGGGCGAACGCCGTGAGTCCGAGGGATCCCCTCGTGCGCTTCATCTGGACTTTCACGGACTGGCTCTGCAATCCCGTGGGCTACCTTGTAAAGCCCCGAGGCAACTGGGACTGGACTTCCTTGGCGGCGGCGCTTTTGACAGCGGTGGCCTATACGCTCCTCTTGCGCGAGGTCGAGGGGCTCCCTGCGACGTTGGCGGGCTTTCTTTCGATGCCCGCGGCGCTGCTCATCCGCTGGGCGGTGGACCTTTTGATCTGGGGCACGATCATCTACTGCTTCTTGAGCTTTACTGGCCGGGCCTCTCCCATCTACCTGCTGCTCGGAACGCTGATCGATCCCTTCCTGCGGCCTATTCAGCGCTTCATGCCGCGCATCGGGGGCTTTGATCTGTCGCCCGTCGTGCTCTTCATCGCCGCCAACATCATCCTGCGCTTTGTGGCGCCCTTGTCCACCGGGGCGTACCTCTATTGATGGCGGCGCTTGACTTTTCGGGGTGGGTGGGTGACGCGGCCGCTCTCGGCCTCTTTCTGGTGCTCCTTATGATTCCGACGCTCCTTGTTCCGGCGTGCCGGCGTCTCATCGCGCGCATGGAAGAGGAGGGGCGGTAAGCGATGGATGATCTCGTCTTTCTCGCGGGCGCGGGGGTCGTTGCCTGCTGGCTCGTGTGGCGCCTCTGGACGGCGTAGGAGGTCGGCATGATTGCTGCGCTTCTCGCGCTCGCCCTCTTTTCGGCGCTTCTTTTTCTTCTCACCAAGCCCATGGGGCTCTGGATGGCGCCCCTGGCCGCGGGTCGCGCGCCGCAGCGGGTGGCGGCTGTCGACCGTCTGGTCTTGAAGGGGCTGGGCGTCGCGCCCTTGCCGCAAACCTGGGCGCAGTACGCGGTGTCGCTGCTCTTTTTTAATGCCGCAGGCGTCTTGGTGCTCTACATTCTCTTGCGTTGTCAGGGCTGGCTACCCTTGAATCCTCAAGGCTTTGCCGGGATTAAGCCCCTGCAGGCCTTCAACATCGCCGTCGCTTTTGTGACCGGCACGGACTGGCAAAGCTACGCAGGCGAAGCGACGCTTTCTTACTTCGTTCAGACCGCGGGACTCACGGTGGCGGGGTTTTCCGCTGCGGCGACTGGCATTGCGGCGTCTTTCGTGGTGATGCGCGGGTTTTCGCAAAAGCTTACGGATCGCGTGGGGAACTTCTGGGTGGATTTGACGCACATTGCACTCTGGCTCCTTCTGCCGCTTTCCTTTGTGTTCGCGGTCTTTTTGCTGACGCAGGGCGTCGTGCAGACGTTTTCAGACTACCTTGAGGTGAAGACGCTGGCGGGAGCGACGCAGACGATTGCCGTGGGGCCAGTGGCAAGCCAGGAGGCGATCAAGTATCTGGGCACCAACGGCGGCGGCTTTTTCGGCGTCAACAGCGCGCACCCCTTGGAAAACCCCACGCAGTTCGTGAACTTCGCGGCAGCGCTGGCGTCCCTGCTCATCGCTTCGGGGCTTACCTACACCTTCGGCGTCACGGTGCGCGACACGCGGCAGGGCTGGACGGTATGGGGCGCGATGTGGGTCATGTTTGCGCTTGCGCTGCTGGGGTTTGCCTGGTTTGAAAATCAGACGCCGCAGGCGATGCTGGATTTGGGCTACAGCGAAGGGATCATGAATCCGGAAGGCAAGGAAATGCGCTTTGACGAAGCCTCCACCGCCCTTTTTGCGATCGCCATGACGGCGGCTTCGGGCGGCGCTGTAAACGCCATGCACGATTCGTTTTCGCCTTTGGCGGGGCTTTTTCCTTTGTGGCTCATGCAAAGCGACGAGGTGGTCTTCGGCGGCGTGGGCGTGGGCTTCATCGGCATGATGGTCTTTGCCGTGATCGGCGTTTTTGTCGCGGGGCTCATGGTGGGGAGGACGCCGGAATACATCGGCAAGCGCATCGAGCCCCTGCAGATGAAGCTTGCGGTGACGGCGATGCTTGCGCCCCCGGTGATCGTTCTTGTGGGAACGGCGGTGACAACGCTTCTGCCCGGCGTGCGGGAGAGCCTCACCAACACCGGCGCGCAGGGCTTTACAGAGATTCTCTACGCGTGGTCTTCGGCGGCCAAAAACAATGGCTCTGCCTTTGCGGGGCTCGCAGCGGACACGCCGTTTTTTAACGTCGGCTTGGCGATCGCGATGTGGCTCGGTCGCTTTGTGCCGATGGTGGCGATGCTTGCGTTGGCGGGGTCGCTGGCGCGACAGAAGACGGCGGCCGCCAACGCCGGCACGTTGAAGACCTACGGCTTTTTCTTCACGGTCTTTTTGACGCTCACCGTGCTGCTGGCGGGGGCGCTCACTTATGTGCTGGCGCTTGCACTGGGGCCGATGGCGGCTTTTGCAGGAGGCGGCCAGTGACAAGGAAAACTCGCTGGATCGCCCTGCGTCGAAGCCTTTTAAAGCGCGCTCTCGCGGGCGCCTTCGTGCGCTTGAATCCCGCCGTGCGGCAGGACAATCCCGTGATGTTCATCGTGTGGCTCGGGGCAGTCTTCACGACGCTGCTTTGGGCCGGATCGATGCTGGGCTGGTGTCGCGAGAATCCGGTCTTTGTGGGCCTCACGGCGCTCCTTCTTTGGGGCACGGTGCTCACTGCAAACTTTGCGGAATCATTGGCGGCCACGGGCGCCAAGGCGCGTGCGGCGGCTTTGAGGAGCTTAAGGAGCGACGTCACCGGGCGGCGCCTTGAAGAGAGCGACCTCTACGGCGTCTCAGGCGACACGCCGGGCGAAATCGTGGACGGACAGGCCTTGAGAGAGGGCGACCTCATCCTGGTTCTCGCGGGTGAAGTCATCCCGACGGACGGCGAGGTGATTCGCGGCATTGCCTCTGTGAACGAAGCGGCGGTGACGGGGGAATCCGCGCCGGTGGTGCGGGGAGAGGGGAGCGACAAAAGCGGCGTCACGGGCGGCACGACGGTTTTGTCCGACTGGATTGTCGTGCGCGTCACGAGCAACCCTGGGGACAGCTTCCTGGATCGCATGATCGCGATGGTAGAGGGGGCCGAAAGGCGCAAGACCCCCAACGAGCGCGCGCTCACGATTCTGCTTCTGGCCATTACGGTGCTCTTCGTGCTGGTGGCGTCCACTTTGCTGCCTTTCACGGACTTTGCGGGTGAACTCACAGGGCGCGAGCATCACGTCACCTATGCGACGGTGGTGGGACTCTTGGTGAGCTTGATGCCCACCACTGTGGGCGGTCTCTTGGCCGCCGCGGGCGTGGCGGGCATCGCGCGACTCATGCGCGAAAACGTGATCGCGAATTCGGGGCGCGCCATCGAGGCGGCCGGGGACGTCGACATCGTCTTCATCGACAAGACGGGGACGGTGACGTTTGGCGACCGGCAGGCGTCTGCCATTCTCCCTGCGCCGGGCGTGAAGGCGCGAGACGCCCTGCAGGCCGCCTTCTTTGCGTCGTCGGCGGACACCACGCCCGAAGGGCGCTCCATCGTGGACTACGTGAGCCGGCGTCTTGCGAGCCGCTACCTCATTGTGCCGGAGGGCGCCTCCTGCGTGCCTTTTTCCGCGACAACCCGCATGTCGGGCATTACGCTTGCGGGGCGCACCATCCGCAAGGGGGCGCCGGATGCGGTGCGCGACTATCTGAAGACCTTCGGCGTCGCGGTGCCCGCGGCGGTGACGTCGATCACGGACACGGTCGCCGGTCGCGGCGCGACGCCCTTGCTGCTCTTTGAAGACCGGCGCGTCCTTGCGGTGATTGAGTTGAAAGACACCGTGAAGCCCGCGATGGCGATGCATTTCGCGCAACTAAAGCGCATGGGCATCCGCACGGTGATGATCACCGGGGACAACGCCTTGACCGCGGCAAGCATCGCGCGGGAGGCGGGAATTGACGACTACCTTGCGGAAGCCACGCCCGAAAAGAAGCTCGCAAAGATTCGGGAGCTGCAAAGCGAAGGGCACATGGTGGCGATGACAGGCGACGGCACGAACGATTCGCCGGCGCTCGCGCAGGCTGACGTCGCCGTCGCTATGAACAGCGGCACGCAGGCTGCGCGCGAAGCGGCGAATATGGTGGATCTTGATTCGAGCCCGGCGAAATTGATCAAGATCGTGAAGATCGGCAAGCAGCTTCTGATGACCCGCGGGGCGCTCATCACGTTCTCTTTGGCTAACGACATCGGAAAATATTTCGCCGTGATCCCCACGACGTTTGCCGGACTCTATCCGGGGCTTGCGCGCTTTAACGTCATGGGCCTCACAGGAAGTGATACGGCGCTTCTGGCGACGATGCTCTTCAATATTCTGGCGCTCGCGCTTCTGACGCCCCTGGCGCTAAAGGGCGTTCCCTACCGGCCGATGGCGGCCACAAGGCTCTTGAAGCGCCACCTCTTCATCTACGGCGCGGGCGGCCTCGTGCTTCCCTTTCTTCTCATCAAGGCGGCGGACTGGCTCATCACGCTGATGGGAATTGTGTAGGAGATTAGAGGATGAAAGTGCTTTTTCAATCCGCCGTGCCGCTCAAATGGTTTTCCGCCGTGGGCAGGAGCTTTGTGTTCGTGGCGGCGATGACGCTCGTGTTTGGCGTCATCTATCCCGCCGCTGTGACGGGGGTGTCGCTTCTTTTCCCCAGTCTTCGCATGGGCTCCATCATTGAAGTGAACGGGCGCCCGAGTGCGAGCGAACTCATCGGGCAGGACTACTGGACGACGGATCTTTTTGCGGGCAGGCCGTCGGCGACTGAGCCCCCGTATGACGCGGCGCAGGGGCGGGCGACGAACCTTGCGCCTGGAAATCCTCAATTTAAAAAACGCCTCAAGGAGGCGATCGCCGCCTGGCAGGCAAGAACGGGGGAGGCGACGCTGCCGCCTTCAGATCTCATCACGACGTCGGCTTCGGGGCTCGATCCCCACGTGAGCGTCGCCGCTGCTCTGTGGCAGGCGCCCTTTGTTGCTCGCAAGACGGGCCTCACGCAAGCCGAGCTCAAGGCGCTCATTGACGAAGCATCCGAGGTGGGGCTTTTTAGCGGGCGGCGGTTTGTGAACGTTGTGAAGCTCAATCATCGGGTGGCGGTTCTGCGCCGCCTGCCGCCGGAGAATGTCCCATGATCGAAGTCAATGAAAGAACGCCGGACGCCCTGTTAAAGGATGTGCAGAAGTCGCGCCGCGGCAAATTGAAGCTTTTCTTTGGCGCCGCGCCCGGGGTGGGAAAAACCTTCACCATGCTGCAGGAGGCGCAGGAAAAGAGGGCGCAGGGGCTGGACGTTCTCGTGGGCTGGGTGGACACCCACGGGCGCAAGGATACGGAAGAAAAGCTTGCGGGCCTTCCCGTGCTTGACCGCAAGGTGATGAAGACCGACGACTTCACCTACGAAGAGTTTGACATTGACGCTGTTCTCGAAAAGCGCCCCGCGCTTGTCATTGTGGACGAATTGGCGCACAGCAACGCGCCGGGCTCGCGCCATCCCAAGCGCTGGCAGGATGTGGAGGAATTGCTCTCTGCCGGGATCGATGTTTACAGCGCCTTGAACGTGCAGCATCTGGAGAGTCTCAACGACATCGTCGAGCACATGATCGGCGTGGACGTCAAGGAGACGGTGCCCGACCGCCTCTTTGACGAAGCCGACGAAGTGCGGCTGGTGGATCTGCCGCCTGCGGACTTGATTGCGCGGCTGAAGGCGGGGAAGATCTATCTGCAGCAGACGATTTCGGCGGCGCTTTCGGGCTTCTTTAAAAAGGGCAATTTGCTCGCGCTTCGCGAATTGTCGCTAAGGCGCATGGCGCAGCGCGCGGATGCGGAAAGCAGCGCCCGACGGCCCGAGGCGCAGTTTGTGAATCCCGCGGGTGACGCCATTTTGGTGTGGCTCACCGGGCCCGACGGCGCCGAAGAGCTCGTGCGCGACGGCGCCCGTCAGGCGGGATCTCGCCAGCGATTGTGGCACGTCGTCTGGTTTGACGGCGGCACGGCGGGCGAAAAGAAGCGCCGCCGGATGCTCGCCGCGCTTGCCTTGGCCGACGAATTGGGCGCTGTGACGCAGATTTTGGGCGGCTTTGAAGCTGAAGCAGCCGTGGTCGCGTACGCCAAGAGCCACAGCGTCAAGACGCTGATGGTTTCGAAGGATTGGCTTACCTTCTGGCGTCGTCGCCGCCTGATGCGCGTCGCGGATACGCTGCGCCTTTTGGAGGTCTCGGTCGACACGGCGGACGCTGACGAGGAGGACGAAGGCGGCTGGCTTTCGACGCTGGGCGCTTTCTTCAGCGTGACGGAAAAAGACGGCTGGTGGCAGTCGTGCTTTGTGACGGCGGTGACGACGGCAGTGCTCTACTGGCTTCTGCCCGTCATCCATCCTACGAACGCCGTGCTCCTTTTTCTCATTCCCACGATGCTTATTGCGCTCAGGTACGGCCGGGCGCCGGCGGCGCTCACCGCCTTGCTGTCGTCAGCGGCCTTTGTCTACGTCTTCGTTGCGCCCGCCTTTTCCTTTGCGGTGCAGGACTGGTCCTACGGCATTGTCTTTCTTGTTCTCCTGAGCGTCGGGACGGGCATGGGGACGCTTGTCGCCCGCTTGAAGTCCCTTTCAGAACAGGCGAACGAACGCACGGCGCATGTGCGCATGCTCTTCACGCTCTCTCGGGAATTGGGCCAGACCCTCATGGTGGAGGAGGTGTGCGAGACGGTGAGCCGTTATGCGGCTTCCGACTTTGATGCAACCGTGGACCTTTGGAGCACCGGCGGAACGATTGCGGACGTGAAGCGCTTGACGCACAACGTGAAGGGCGTGGATCGCTCGCTCGTTCTCTGGTGCGTTGACCACAACGCACCCGCGGGGCGCGGCACGCACACGCAGCCGGAGTCCCCCTTTCTATACCTTCCTTTGAAGGGCCAGATGCGCGTGCACGGCGTCATGGTGATTGCGGTCGCGGACCCCGATCGGTGGTTTGACCAGGAGATGCGCGGCATTGCGGCGGGCATGGCGGACTTGGCGGCGAGCGCCTTGGAGCGCCTCCACTACGTGGATGTTTCGCAGCGCACCGTGGTTGAGATGGAGAACGATCGCTTTCGCCAGTCGCTTATTCAGGACTTGGCAAGCGAATTGCAGGAGCCCTTGGCCGAGCTTTCGGACGGCGCTGAAGAATTGTCGGCGCAGCTTGCCACAAGCCGCGCCAAGCAGGCGCCCGAAGCCCGGAAGATGCTCTCCGACGTGCGCCGCATGTCGCGCCTGATGGGCAACCTGCTTGAGATGTCGCGCCTGCAGGGGGCGGGATTTGAGCCGAAATTGAGCCGCATCAGCGTCGCCTGCCTTTTAAATGACGCCGTGGACGACTTGTCCGACGGGGTGCGGCGGTGCTTTCACCTCAAGGTGGCGGTGATGCCGGGGTGCCCGGACGTCACGGTGGACACGGGGCTTGTTCGCCGGCTGCTTGCGAACCTCTTGGACAACGCCGTGAAGTACTGCCCCAAGGATTCGACGATCGAGCTCACGGGAGAATGCTCCGCCAAAAGCGTCTTGATCAGCGTCACGGACAACGGGCCGGGGCTGCCGGACGAAGATGTGAACAGGCTCTTTGACCCCTTCCGCCGCGGAGCAAAGATGGAGCAGGCCGGGGGCGTTGCCGGCGTGGGGCTGGGGCTTGCGGTAAGCCGCATGATCGCCCGCGTGCACGGCGCGCAGCTCATTGCAAAGAACAACACAGACGGCCCTGGCGCTTGCTTCACGCTCATCCTGCCGGTGAAGAAGGACGGAGCGGCGCAGCTTCAGGCGGGGCGCCAGCCGTAGGTAGCTTCGCAGCAGTCGGCGATCTCGTTTTTCGTGACCAAGTAGCCTTGGGCGCCTTCGTGCTCCACTTTGAAATGTCCCATGACGGACGCGAGTTCGACGGAGGCTCTGAGCGAAAGTCCCTGACGCAGGCCCGACAAGAGGCCGCCGCGGAAGGCGTCGCCGGCGCCTACGGGGTCGATAGCGCGGCTTGGCACGGCGGGAACGACG
The DNA here is from genome assembly GCA_963647785.1 of Acutalibacteraceae bacterium. Lineage (GTDB taxonomy): Bacteria > Pseudomonadota > Gammaproteobacteria > Burkholderiales > Burkholderiaceae_F > Duodenibacillus. The sequence continues at coordinate 25,962 of CAVJBF010000011.1, read as the reverse complement.
TCTGTCGAGCTGTTCTGATGAATCACGGTTCCGGCGGCGCCGTTGGTGACGATGAAGGCCGCAAGGCTTCGGGCAATGGCGTCAATAGGGCGGCGGGCGGCGCGGCTGATGAGGTCGGCTTCGTAGCGGCTTGCGACGGCCCAGGTGGCAAGATTGAGCATTTCGACAATTTCATCGGGGGCAAAAAGCGGCGTCGCCTGGCCAAGGTCGAGCACCAAGGGAATGCCCCGCGCATGCAGCTCGCGGCAGCGCTGCGGCATGGACTCCCGGCTGTCGGGTGCAACGATCGCAAGGTTGATGGCTTCGCCTTCGGGAAAGGGCGCCTCATGGTTTCGCGCCATGGCGCCCAAGTGAAAGGTGGAGAGCTGGTTTCCTTCGGCGTCTGTTGTCGCGAAGCACTGAGCGGTGAAGGCGTCAGCATGCCGCGCAATGCAGCGCGTCGTGATGCCGAGTGCTTCAAGTGCGGTGAGATACTCGTCGCCGTCCTGACCGACGGCGGAGACAAGTAGCGGCTCTTCTCCGAGAAGTTTCAGGGAATAGGCGATGTTGCCGGCGCAGCCGCCGCGGCTGCGCCGCATGGCGTGCGCCTGAAACGTGAGGTTGAGGTGATCGAGCTTTCCTGCAAGGAAATGGTCTGCAAAGCGCCCGGAGAAGTCGAGGACGGTGTCGTAGGCGACGGAGCCGCTCACAAAGATCATGATGGACGCCTTGAAGGAAGTGGAGACTTGATCATTCTAGGCGCCAGCAAAAAAGCGCCGAACCCGAAGGAGCGGGATTCGGCGCCAAGACGGGCATGGAAGGGAAGATCACATGCCGATGACGGATTTGGCGGCCTTGAGGTAGTTGGTGTTGGGAAGCGACGCAATGCCAAGCGCTTCCACCGCCCCCTTCATGGCTTCATAGTTTTCGCTTTCGCAGCAGGCGGTCTCCACCAGCGCGCCGTTGAACCACACCTGGGCGTACTCGCAGATGACGCCGTTCACGGAGAAGCCGTAGCGCTTTTTCTCCACCTTCACCAACGCCATTTCCGGATTGGCCTTGACGAGTGCGCAGAAGGCGCCAAAGGAGTAGCTTGCCTCTGTGAGTTCAACGGTCACCTTGAGGTGGCTGAGAATTTCCGAGAGCTCTTCGCGCGAGACCGGGAACTGGAACTTTCCACGCGGCTGGAAGATTTCAAAGCCTTCGGGCGTTTCGCCCGTCTTCGTCTTGATGTCGAGCAGCCCGTCGCGCACCTTCACGTTGGCTTCGTTCGTGTGGCGCGAGAGAATGTAGGTCTCTTCGGGCATGACGCGCGCTTTAAATAGCTGCGCCTTGCAGGCCCACATGTGTTCTATCACGCCCGCGATGATGTCTTTGCCGAAGACGCGAAATTCGGCGCGGGGCACGATCTTGAGAGCGTCTTCCTTGCTGGTGGCGACGTTCTTGGCATAGGTGTCGGTCATGACCTTCTCCTTACTTCTTCCACGTGCTGTAGGGGTGAGCAACGAGCATCGAGTTGTAGTAGCGGGGATCGCCGGATACTTCGTCGCCGATCCAGGCGGGCTTCTCAAAGGCCTGGTCTTCCGACTTCAGTTCAATCTCCGCCACGATGAGGCCTTCGTTGACACCGTGGAATTCGTCGATCTCCCAGACGAATTCGCCCATCGGGATCTTGTAGCGAGTCTTCTCAATGACGGGCTGCTCGGCAAGATGATCAAGCATCGTGACGCAGTCGTCATACGGAATCGGATATTCGAACTCAAGGCGCGTGACGCCGACGGTCGGTCCCTTGACGGTCATGAAGGCCTTGTCGCCCACGGTGCGGATGCGCACCGTGCGCTCCTTCATGCTATTTAAGTATCCCTGACGGTAATGTGTGCCCTGCGCGAGCTTGCGCCAGTCGTCGCCCACGACGAGGAACTTCCGTTCAATTTCTTTTGCCATCACGATTTCCTTATAGAAAAACGTTTCCCGAAAGACGCCGTCGGTAAATGCGGGGATCGGCATTCAAGCCTTGCGGCGCGGCATCTGCTTGGGAGTCATTGTCGCGCTTAAACCAAGAGAAAAAACGGTGAAAGAATATCTGTTCCATAAAACATTTTTATTGGTCAGACTGCGGCGGTGATGAGCGCATTGAAGCGCCGCATGAAGGCGAGAAGCTCCACGTGCAGCGCGCTGGTTTCCTCGGATTCCACCAGTCCCTCGGCGACGCGGGCCATGTGTCGGCTGATGAGCGGTAGCTCTTGCGCGGCAAGCGCTTCGGACGCTTCCTGCAAGGCTTTTTTGAGCGTGATGCGGACGGCATCCGACGCGGGATCGAGAAGGGCGGTGATTCGCGTGAGATTCTCGCTCACGGTGGCATGCAGCGCCAGAAGCTCATCGACGCCAGCGGGGGAGAAGGCGCGGTGGTGTGAACACTTGTTGCGCACAAGCGAATCCAGTATGTCGCTTGCAGCCGCGGAGGCGGAGCGGATAGCTTCATTGAGGTTTTGCAACTGCTGCCAGCGCGTCATTTCCTCTACGGAGAGGTTTTGCTGCACGAGGGCGGAAAGAAAGAGGTGCATGGCGCGGCAGGAAAGAAGCAGATCCCGCCGCTCCTCTTTAAGAAGAAGCGCCTCGCCTTGCGGTGGATTGCCTTTGATAAAGGGGATGAGTCGGCGCCAGAGCGAGGCGAGCGCCGCCATGTTGACGCGCGACTCGTCGCCTGCAAGGCTCACGGCGGCTTCGGGATTGATGAGGTTTTCTTCCGAAAGCGCCAACCGATTGCGCTGTTCAGGCGCGGTCTTTTCAGGCAGCAGCTTTTCCAGAAATCTTGAGACGGGGCGAATGAAAAAGAGGCCGGTGACGCCCAGCGCGGCATTGAAGAGAATGTGCACGCCAATAGGGCCTGCGCTTGTGAGAAGCGATTCGCTCCAGCGGGTGCTGGCAGCGAGTATTGCGGCGGCAAGAAGGGCGCCCGCCGTTCGGAAGATGAGGTTGCCGACGGGCGCTCGGCGCGCGGTCGGCGTGCCGCCTGCGGTGGTGAGGACGGCAAGAAAGGCGCTTCCGAGATTGGCCCCCAGCACTGCCCAGAGGGGAGTGGCGCCCGCGAGGATGCCAAGCGACGTGAAGCTTGCGGTGAGGATGACGGCGGCTAGACTGGAGAAGGCGCAGCCGGCGAGAATGAGGCCGGCGGCAAAGGAGAGGACGCTAGAGGCATTGACGGCTTGGAAAAGAACGCTGGCTTCGGTTTTGAGGGGCGCAGCGGCGGCAAAGATGAACTGAAGCGCAGTGAGGATGAACCCGAGTCCCAGCAGAACGCGGCCGAACTGACCAAGGCGGTCGGAGGAGCGCTTTAGAAAGAGCACCGTTCCGAAGAGGATGAGTAGCGGGCTCGCCAGACTCAGGTCCAGGGACAGCACCTGAGTCATGATGGCGCTCCCAAGATCGGCGCCTAGCACGGCGCTCAAGGCCATGGCTGTGGTGACGATGCCTTCGCTTTGAAGGCCGGCCACGAGAAGCGCCGACGCTGTGGAGCTCTGCAGAAGCGCCGCGAGAACAGCGCCTGAGAAAAAGCCGGCGATGCGGTTTTTGAGAAAGCGCGCGAGCTGGGTGCGAAGCGCCAGACCGAAGGTTCTCAGCATGGCGGTCTTTACCATGTAAGTGCCCCAGAGCAGCAAGGCGACGGCGCCTGCGAGTCGAATGGCGCTTTCCATGAGTGATCCTCCTGCCAGCGGTCGAAAAGCAAGCGGGGCGGATGACGTCGGAGTCGTCCGCCCCGAAGGTGCGTCAGAAAAGGTTTTAGAAGAAGCCCGGGGTGATGCCGAGCCACACGAAGTAGGTGCCGCCTGCGACAAGGAGGAGCGCCCAGTAGAGCACCGACATCACCAAGCCGTAGCGAAAGGATTCGCCCATCGTGTACTTGTTCGTGCCGTAGAGCATGGCGTTGGGCTTGGCGTTAAAGGGCAGCGACCAGCAGACGTTGATGCAGAGGGCCACGGGGAGCGCAAGCGCCAGAATGTCGATCTTCATTGTCTGCGCGATGCCGATCACGATCGGCATGAAGATGATCGTGCGCATGTTCTTGCTCTGGAAGATGAAGTGGCTCGCGATGAAGATGCCGGTGAGAACGGCATAGAGCGTGAAGTAGCTCATTGAATTCATGCCGAGCTTGTCCATCAGCTGAACGGTGAGGACGTCCATGAGGTTCGTTGCCTTGAGGCCGGCGCCGAGCGAATACGCGCCCGCAGAGAAGATCATCAGGTGCCACGGGATGTCGACGTCGTTCCAGGAGAGGAGCTTGAACTGCGGCGCGAGCATTATGACGGCGCCCAGCATGGCGACCACGGTGGAGTTGAGGCCGTGCAGCTTGTCGGTGGCCCACACGAGGAGCACGAGAAGGAAGACGATGGCGGCCTTCACCTCGTTCAGCTTGATGCTGCCCAAGTCCTGATAAGCCTTGGCGAGCGCTTCTCGGCCGCCCGTGAGCTTGGGCTGGCGGTCTTCCTTCGTGAGGGGAAATACGAAGCGAACGCCAATCAGATAGGAAATGACGCCGAAGGCAAGCACGAGGGGGAGCCCCGCGGCGAGCCAGTCAAAGTAGAAGATTGAAACGCCGGCGCCCGCGAGAATGGCGACGCCCAGAAGGTTCGCGCCCGAGCCCGTCATGAAGGTGTTGCAGCTTGCGTTGATCATGAGGAGGTTGTGCAGCACAAGGTTTCGAGCGAAGTTGTTCGTCGTGTCTGTGCCGGGGGCGCCGTAGACGGCGGAAACCACCATGAAGAGCGGCATCATGAGAGCGGCCTTGGCGGCGGTGGCGTTCACGAACGCAGCGAGGATGAGGTTGATTGCGAGAAAGGTGAGGAAGATCGTGGATGCGTTGCGGCCGAATTTCAAAATGAGCCACAGGGCGACGCGCTTTACAAGGTCCGTCTTCACCATGGCGCTAGCCATGATGAAGGCGGAGACGTTGAGCCAGATTACCGGGTCGCCCAGCGTGGCCATGGCGGGCTTTGCCTTGAGCGTGCCTGTGAGGATGAGGCCGCAGATGAGCAGCATCGAGGTGAGGTAGTTGGGAACCGCTTCGCTGATCCACAAGAAGAGCGCGGTGGCGAAGAGTCCGAACATCACCTGCTGCTTGGCGTTGAGAATGGGGAACTGCACCCAGTAGGCCGTGACGAAAAAGAGCGCGGCGGCGATTGGAAGCCCCCAGAGGCGGAAGAACTTCCCGACGGGCGTCAGGGGGCGCTTGGGCATCTTGTTGAGGGAGTAGCTGTTCATGTCCAGAGGATCAAAGTCTGGAGTAGCACGCGTGACTGCGGAGGGATTGGTGGTCATAGCGAAACTCCTTGCCGATGAAGCTTCGGCCTGTTCGTTATCGATGCCTTCAATCTACGGCTTTTGCGGGGATCGGACAGAGGAAGTGCTGATTTTTCCTATCACGAATTTTTATGGATCAAGACTTTTTTGTCGAGGAGTGTGGTGTAGGCAGCGTGTCGGCGAATGCTTCCTGCAAAAAGCGCATGAAGGCCTCCGTGTTTTTTGAAAAGCGCCGGTCCTGTCGCCAGAGCATGAGAATCTTTCGACGAAGCGGGTGGTCAGCGAGCTCAAACGTGATGAGCCGGCCTTCGCGCACCTCTTCCTCCACAACCGAGGAGGAAAGAATGGCAAGGCCAGCGCCCTCGGCGACGGCGCGCTTGATGGCGCCTGCATCGTCCATCGTGATGGAGCTTTTGAAGTTGAAGCCGATCTTGGTGAGCTGTGTCTTGAGGTTCTGCAACGAGGCGGTGAGGCGCCCCGACATGATGAAGATCTCTTTTTTCAATTCGTCGCTCGTGATGGTCTTTCGGCCGGCAAGACGATGCGAGGGCGGCGCCACGATGACAAGCTTGTCTTCGCCGATGGCTTTGACGCCCACGGCGCTGGAGTCGATGGGGTCGCCTTCGCCCACGATGGCGAGATCAAAGCAGTTGTCTTCCACCTGCTGGCGGATGGTGTGCGCCGAGTGAATCGAGATCTTCATCTCAATGTCGGGGAAGCGGTCTCGGAAGGCCATCAGGATGCGCGGCATCATGTAGACGCCGATGATGCGCGAGGCGCCGATGGAGATCGTGCCGCCGTGCAGTCCTTGCAGATCGGTGATCTGGTTTTTCATGTCGTCTATCTGGTCGAGGATCTCGCGGGCGCATTTTTCGGCAATGCGTCCGGCGTCCGTGAGGATGATGCGACGTCCCGTGCGGTTGAAGAGAGGGGCGCCGAGTTCTTTTTCCAGAGCGGCGATGTGGGCGCTCACCGCGGGCTGCGTGAGTTGCAGCTCGACGGCGGCGCGTGTGAAGCTCTTGTAGCGAACGGCTGACAGGAAAGTCTTGAGATGCTGAATTGAAATCATGGGGTCACTATTGATGTTTTGATAGAAAACACTCAAGCAATGAAAATTGATTCATAGTATTAATACTATCGCTACTAGCAATTAAACCTAACACATGAGGCTAATACATGCATGCGCGAAAAATTCAATTTATAGAGTCTATTCGGTTTTGAAAGAATGGTTGTTATCAAAATGATTCTGAGATGGCCAAGAGTCGAATCGTTGAACTGAGAGAAATCTTCTATCGTCGAGCGCACATGAAAAAGCCGCCCGAAGGCGGCCCTTTTGAGTGTATTCGTCAGACTATGGATAAAGCGGCGTCACGATGCAGCGCGCGCTCGTGACGTTGGTCTGCAGGCTCACGCGCACCGTGAGCTGGCCATGTGGTGCGATGGACGTTGTCTTCTGCCCTTGGTCGAGGTATTCCTCTGGAGAGAGCGTTCGGCGCAAGAGCGAGCCGTCGTTGTCATCCACGAGCTCGATCTGCAGGTACGGGACGGCCTGCGCCGTGTCTGAGCCGTTCAGGATCGAGACTTCAAGGGCGTAGTTGCCCGATTCATCCAAGGGGCGCAGCTGCGTCTTGCTCACGGCAAACGCTTCGATGTTGTGGAGAAAGAAGCCGGGGCATGGCACCTTGCTGCAAACTTGGTTGTAGTAGGCCGACGTCTGCGGCAGCGCTTCCATCACCTTCTGGTTGAAGACGATGGCGGCGACGGCGGCGAGCACGACAAAGACCACCAGAATGAGGATGAAGCTGCCGGCGGAGCCTTTTTTCTTTGCAGTGCGCAGAGGGATCGGTGCGGAAGGCGTGGAGGGCGTCGTCGAAGCGCCGGATGTGACGCGCGGCATCCGAGTGACGGGGGCCATCTTCTCCTGTGCCACGGCCTTTTTGAGGCCGGAGAGATTGCCGAGCCGCGGTTCCGCAGAAAGCTGCGGCGTCTGCATGAGGGAAAGCGCCGTTGCTTCGCGCGACTTGTCGCTCGAGAGCGTGCGGGGCGTCATGATGGGAGAGAGCGCGGGCTCCGCAGGCTGCTTGGGTTGCGCTGCGGGAGCGGATGAAACGTCAGACGACTGTGTCTCAGGCAAGTTTTGCTGAGGCGCCGCTGCGGGCTCGTCTTCGGCTTCCGGCGTTTCAGGTTCCGGTGCTGGTGCAGGGACTGCGGCTGGCGCGGCGGGCGGCTCGGCCGCTGCTTGTGCTGAAGCAGCGGCTTCTTCGATGGGGTCCGCTTCAGGCGTCAGCACGGGCTGCGTCACGGGTTCGACCCTCAGTGGTTCAACGGCGGGCGTTTCGACTGCGGCAGCAGCGTCATTTTCTGTGGGGCTAGCGTCAAAGACGGGCGCTTCGGCGTCGCTGGCGGGGGCGGAATCAGACTTGGCCGCCGGCGCTTCTGCGGCGACGGGGCGCGCCGTAAAAACCGGGGCGTCCAGCGTGTCGGCGGGCTTGGCGGGCGACGCAGGCTCGGCAACAGGAAGCGGCGCCTCCTGCAAGGTCATCGGTGCGGCCGACGAAAGAACGGGCGCCGTCGGAATGATCGGATTGGCGGGGGCGGCCGCCGCGGCCGCGTGGCGCCGCCCCGTCACGGCGGTGCCAGTGGGAAAGAGCGCTACCGCGACACGCCCCGGGAAGAGCTCGTCGGGCACGTTCAGAAGCGAGCACGTCGCGTCAAAGCTGTGCCGGCAGTCTGGACACTTGAGCGGCGTGCGGTCCGCCGTTTCTTTGTCGGGCACGAGCCAGACGGAGCCGCAGTAGGGACAGCGCGTTACGTAAGCCATGGCAATATCGCTTCCAAAAAAGAAAAGCCCGGGCGGGCTTTTCAGGCGTCGCCCGGGTCTTCGGTAAAAGTGCGGGTATCTTAGCCGAAGCGGCGTCAGGCCGCTTTCCGGCCCGCAAGACAAATCCAGCCGTTGTCTTCCTTCCAGAGCGTGAGGGAGACGCCGAGCTTTCCGTACGCCGCCTGAATTTCGGCCGCCTGATGCGCGAGAAGCCCGGAGAGAACCAGCGAGCCGCCCGCCTTCGTGCGGTCCACAAGAGCGGGAGCGAGCACTTTCAGGGGATTGCAGAGGATGTTCGCGATGACGATGTCAAAGCGCTCCTCCTTGAGGTCCTTGGGGAGGACAAACTGAGCGGCGACGTGGTTTTCGGCTGCATTGAAATTGGCGGCCTCCACGGCCTGCGGATCGATGTCCGTGCCTTTCACGAGGCTTGCGCCCACCTTCGCCGCGGCAATTGCGAGGATGCCGGTGCCGCAGCCGTAGTCAAGCACTGAGGCGTTGGCAGGGCAGTTTTCATCGAGCCACTGCAGGCACAAGTGCGTTGTGGGGTGCGAGCCCGTGCCGAACGCAACGCCCGGGTCCAGACGAATGTTGAGGGCGTCGGGAACGGGCGGCTCGTTCCAGCTCGGGACGATCCAGAGCCGGTCGCTCACCTTGACGGGGCCGAACTGCGCCTGCGTGACGCGCACCCAGTCGGCGTCGGGGACCGCGGTGTCGCTTTCAATCGCCGGCGTGTCGATCCCGAGCTGCTCAGCGGCGCGCTGCACGGCGCCTCGAAGGTCAAAGCCGTCTTCGTAGAGAAGCTTCAGGCGCGAACGCGTCCAGGCCTGCACCGTGGGCTCGAGTCCGGGTTCGCCGTAAAGAGGCTTTTCGTCCGGGCTGTCAGCGTCGGCGTCTTCGGTGGAGACCGAAAGGACGCCTTCGTCCATCAACAGGTCGGAAAAAGCTTCGGCAAGGTCTTCGCGCGTCAAAAGCGCGGCTTCATGCAAAACGGCGTCGCTCATCAGTTCACCGAAAGAGTTTGGTCAGGGACGGCTTTCCACTCCGCAAGCTTCTTTTCGAGGTAGTGGATGCTTGTGCCGCCCGCGAGGAAGTGGCTGTCTCCGAGGATCAAGCGGTGCAGCGGCACGTTCGTCGTGATGCCGTCGATCGCGATTTCGCTCAGTGCGACCTGCATGCGCGCCATGGCAGTCTCGCGGTCGTCGCCGTAGGCGATGAGTTTGCCGATCATGCTGTCGTAGTAGGGCGGCACGCTGTAGCCCGCGAAGACGTGGCTGTCCAGGCGAATGCCGGGGCCGCCCGGCATGTGCCAGAGCTTCACGGTGCCCGGGCTCGGACGGAACGTGAAGGGATCCTCGGCGTTGATGCGGCATTCGACCGCGTGCCCCTTCATCTGAATGTCCTTTTGCTTGAAGGGGAGGCGCTCGCCTGCGGCGATCGCGATCTGCGCGCGCACGATGTCAACCCCGGTGACGTATTCCGTCACCGGATGCTCCACCTGCACTCGGGTGTTCATCTCGATGAAGTAGAACTCGCCGTTTTCGTAGAGAAACTCAAAGGTGCCGGCGCCGCGGTAGCCGATCCGCTTGCAGGCTTCGACGCACCGGGCGCCGAGCTTTTCGATGAGCTTGCGGGCAATGCCGGGCGCCGGGGACTCTTCCAGCACCTTCTGGTTGCGGCGCTGCATGGAGCAGTCGCGCTCGCCCAGATACACCGCGTTCTGGAAGTTGTCTGAGAGGACCTGAATCTCGATGTGGCGGGGATTTTCGAGAAACTTCTCGAGGTAGACCTTGTCGCTACCGAAGGCGGCCTTGGCTTCCGCCTTGGTGGTCGCGACGGAATTGATGAGGGCGGCTTCGGTGCGCACGACGCGCATGCCGCGCCCGCCGCCGCCCGCGCTCGCCTTGATGAGGACGGGGTAGCCCACGCGTTTGGCGATGGCGAGGATTTCCTTCGGGTCTTCGGGAAGGGCGCCGTCGCTTCCCGGAACACAGGGGACGCCCGCTTCAATCATGGCGCGCTTTGCGTTCACCTTGTCGCCCATGAGGCGGATGGTGTCGCCGCGCGGACCGATGAAGGCAAAGCCGCTTTTTTCAACACGGTCGGCGAAGTCGGCGTTTTCTGAGAGAAAGCCGTAGCCCGGGTGGATGGCTTCGGCGTCCGTCACTTCCGCCGCGGAAATGATGGCAGGAATGTTGAGGTAGCTTTGAGCCGAGGAGGCGGGGCCGATGCACACGCTCTCGTCGGCGAGCTTCACGTACATCGCGTCGGCGTCGGCGGTGGAGTGAACGACAACCGTCTTGATGTTCATCATGCGGCAGGCACGCTGAATGCGCAGCGCAATCTCGCCGCGATTGGCAATCAGAATTTTTCCGAACATGAAATGCTCTCTTGGGGAGAGTGGATCATCAGCCGAGCACGAAGAGCGGCTGGCCGAATTCGACAGGCGAGCCGTTGTCCACGAGCACTTCGCGGATGACGCCGTCGCATTCGGCTTCGATTTCGTTCATGAGCTTCATCGCTTCAATGATGCAGACGGTGTCACCCGCTTTGACGTTCTGGCCGATTTCCACAAAGGACTTGGCGCCGGGCGAGGGCGAGCGGTAGAACGTGCCTACCATCGGCGAATTGATGGTCTTGCGGGGGGCGTCGGCGGCCGCGGGAGCGGCTGTTTCGGCAGCCGAAGCGGTCGCCGGAGCCGTAGCGGCGACGTCAGTCGGGATGGCTGCAGGGGCGGCGGCCTTGGCGGCCTTGGCGGCGTCCGTGCGGTTCACGATGCGAACGTGATCGTCGCCTTCGCGGATTTCGAGTTCGGCTACGCCGCTTTCGCTCACGAGATCGATGAGCGTCTTGAGTTTTCTTAAATCCATGATCCTTCCTCTTAGAAGAGTCGGAGAACTGCCCTGAGGTTGATGACGCCGGCCAGGCGGAAAGTGAACAAGGAAAAATAAAGGCCGGTCAGGGCAATTTGAGGGAATTTGTCGTTAAGTCTCGATAAAACACGCCGAAAAACGGCGATTTCAAAGTGCAATTGCGGAGGATTATAGCCGTGCGGCTTGTCGGGAAAAAGCCCGGGCGGGGGCTGTCATCCGAGCGGATGACGTCAAGAGAGGTGTTTTTTGAGCGCTTGGGCGGTGAGACGCCCCTCGGCCTCCCACGCTTGCTGCCAGGCGTCTGCTGTGCCGCGATAGGGGTTGCGGCCGCGGTGCTTGGGAGAGTGGATCTCTGCGAAAACGCCTGCGGGATTGCGCCGGTCGCTTGCGGGGTCGATGAAGGCGATTACTTCGAGGGGCGCAGGCATCCGGGAGTCGATGGTGTCCAGGACGTCGAAGTCGATGCCGCGGTCCATGAGCGCCACTTCCACCGCCTTCACGTCGTCCGTGAAGAGTTCGAGTCGGATGTTGCTCTCAGGCGTGGCGGCGCCGTTTAAAACCGCCCCTGTGAGCGTCACGTCAAAGTCCGCGAAAATGTCCGTCATGAGGCGAAGGGCCGCCTCGCGGCGACGACGCAGGAGCGCGGCGTGCGCTTCGGGCGCAAAGACCGCCCACGTCTCCCGCACGGCGCTTTCGATTTCAGCGGCGCTTGGAACGGCGTCCGCGGGAAGTCGCCCCAGGCCTTCGAGCGCCTTCTCCCGAGCGTTCCGCCAGGGCATCAGATCGTGCACGATGTAGCCCGCGATGATTTGTGCGAGTTCAACCCTCAGGGAGGCGGGCGTGTCAAAGCCGGTGAAAGTCACGAGAAAAGCGTTGTGAGAAAAAGGGAGGCGGATTCTAGCCGGCGGGCCGCAGCGCCGCCTCAGACGAATCAAGGCCGGGCGGTACAATGCCGCGCATTGTCAATCATCCAGCCGGATTTCATCATGCACATTCATATTCTGGGCATTTGCGGCACGTTCATGGGCGGCGTCGCCCAGCTCGCCGTGAAGGCGGGGCACGCCGTGACGGGGTGCGACAAGAACGTCTATCCCCCGATGAGCGACCAGCTGACGCAGGCGGGCATTCGCTTGCTCGAAGGGTACGACGCGGATCAGCTCGCCATAAAGCCCGACCTCTGGGTGATTGGAAACGCCGTCTCCCGCGGGAACCCCCTTCTCGAAGCCATTTTGAACGCGGGCGAGCCCTACACTTCAGGGCCGCAGTGGATGTGCGAGAACATTCTCGCGGGACGCCACGTGCTCGCGGTCGCGGGCACTCACGGCAAGACCACGACGACGTCGATGCTCGCATGGATTCTCGAGAAGGCCGGGCTGCGCCCGGGGTTTCTCATCGGCGGCGTGCCGCAGGACTTCGGGTGTTCGGCCCGGCTGGGCGAAGGACGTCACTTTGTGATTGAAGCGGACGAATACGACACGGCGTTTTTCGACAAGCGCAGCAAGTTCGTGCACTACCGGCCGCGAACGGCGATTTTGAACAACCTCGAATACGACCACGCTGACATCTTTGAAAATCTCGCTGCAATCGAAAAGCAGTTTCATCACCTCGTGCGCACGATGCCCTCTGCGGGGCTCGTTGTCGCCAACGGCGACTGCGACGCGCTGGACCGCGTTTTGGAAAAGGGCTGCTGGAGCCGCGTCGAGCGCTTTAATCGCGCGGGCGGCTGGTGCGTGACCGCTGAAGGCGATGTGAGCTTGGCGGGCGAAGCGTTCGGGCGTCTGGAGATGGCGCTTCCCGGGCGGCACAACCAGCTGAACGCTCTCGCGGCGATCGCGGCGGCCCGTGATGCGGGCGTGGAGCCAAAGGACGCCTTGGCGGCTCTCGCGACCTTTGAAGGCGTCAAGCGCCGCCTGGAAGTAAAGGGCGAAGCCGCGGGCGTCATGGTGATTGACGACTTTGCGCACCATCCCACGGCCATTCATGAAACGATCGCTGCGCTTCGAGGCAAGGTGGGCGCCGGTCGCCGCATCCTCGCCGTGCTGGAGCCCCGCAGCAACACGATGAAGCTTGGGACGATGAAGGATAGGCTCGCCGCAAGTCTCGCGGACGCGGACAAGGTCTTTTGCTGGGCCGGGGACGCCGTGCACTGGGACACGCACGAGGCGCTGCTCCCCTTGGGCGAGAAGGCAAAGACCTATCGCCATGACATGGCGCCGATGGTGGCGGATGTGGCGGCGGAGGCGAAGCCGGGCGACGTCATCCTCTGCATGAGCAACGGCAGCTTCGGCGGCGTTCACGGGATGCTTCTGACCGCGTTGAAGGCGAAGGAATCCGACTGATGCCGCCGGGCCGCCTCAAGACGATCGTTTATCTGCACGGCTTTTTGTCAACGCCCGCGTCCCCCAAGGTGCAGGTCTTTGCGCAGGCCGCAGAGCGGCGCGGCATCACGTGCCGGGCGCCGAACCTCAACGTCACGTCTCCTGAAGCGCTGAAAGCGCGGCTCACGGAGGCGACGGCGGATTTGGCGGATGGCGAGTGGGCGCTCGCGGGCTCGAGCCTCGGGGGCTTTTATGCGGCGCATCTGGCGTCACAGCGCCTGGTGCCGGCAGTGCTGCTGAACCCTGCTGTGACGCCGTGGAAAATCGGCGAGCAGTACTTGAACAGCCCCGTCACCGCGCGAAACGGCACGGTCATCACGGTGACGCGCGAGTGGCTTGACTATTTGAAGTCAATGACGCCGCTCTCGCCGCTTGCTCCCGAAAAGACGCTCTTGCTGGTGACGACGGGGGACGAGGTGCTTGACTGTCGCGAGTCGATGGCGGCGTTTCCCGGACTCCCTCGCTGGGTGGTGAATGGGTCGGATCATGCAGTGAGCGACATCGCACGCTATATTGACGCACTTTTTTCCTTTCTGACGCGGGGCGAGCTTCCCGCCGGCTGCGAGAGCGGCCGCTGAATTTTGTTGAGAAACGGGCATGCAGTTATTTTTTGAAGAAGACGGCGTCTTCAAGGCCGGCAATGTGTTGAAGAAGGACGGGAGCGCCTATCAGGCAGAGCTGCCGACCGGACGGCGCACCAAGGTGAAGGGCGGCCACGTCTTTTTTGAATTCGAGTCGCCTGCGGCGGCGGAGTTCCTTGCAAAGGCGCAGGCCGCTGCGGCGGAGGTGGATCCGGCCTTCCTGTGGGAGGTGGCGCCCGAGGACGAGTTCGGCTACGAGGACATTGCGGGCGACTACTTCACAAATCCGGGACCGGTGGAGAAGGCGGCGTCCCTCATGGCGCTGCACGGCAATCCTGTTTACTTCTATCGCAAGGGGCGCGGCCGCTACAAGAAGGCGCCCGCGGACGTCTTGGAGCGCGCTCTGGCGGCGATCAAGAAGCGCGAGGCGATGGAAAAGCGCCGCGATGAAATGGCGGCCGAGATGGCGGAGGGGCGCGTGCCGCCGGAAATTGCCGCCAATCCCATTGCGCTTTTGTTGAATCCCGACAAGAACAGCATGGAGTGGAAGGCGCTTTCCGCGGCGGCGGACGCTGAGCACCTGAGCCCCTTGCGCCTGATGCTCAAGATCGGCGCGGTGAAGAGCCCGTACGCCTGGCACATGGGAAGCTTCTACGCGCAGTACTTCCCGCGCGGCACGGGCTTTCCGGCGCTCTCCGAGCCGGGGCTTCCTGACGTGGAATTGCCGCAGGCGCAGGTCGAGGCCTTCTCGATTGACGATTCGAAGACGACCGAAATCGATGACGCAGCGAGCGTTACGGACCTCCCGGACGGGCGCAAGCGCATCGGCGTGCACATCGCGGCGCCGTCCCTTTTGATGCCTCGCGACTCTGACATCGACAAGGCGGCCCGGGCCCGCATGTCCACGGTTTACGGGCCGGGCATCAAGACAACGATGCTGCCGGAAGCCTGGATCAAGGCCGCGAGCCTTGATGAAGGCCGCCCTGTTTCCTGCGTGTCGCTCTACTTCACGGTGGATGCGGAGACGCTGGAGATTCTCGGGAGTGAAACGCGCCTTGAGCGCATCACCGTGCAGCACAACTTGCGCTATGACCTCTTTGAACCTCCGGTGACGGAAGCCATGGTGGTGAACCACGAGCTCACGATGCCGCACGCGGAGGCGATTGAATTCTTGTGGCGCTTTGCGAAGGCTCGTCTCGCGGAGCGCGAGGAGGTGCGCGGCAAGCCTGAGCCCATCGGGCGCGTTGAGTGGAGCTTTGAATTGGAGGGCGAGGGAGAAGACGCCCGCGTGAGTCTGAAGCCTAGAAAGCGCGGCGAGCCCATCGATCTTCTGGTGGCGGAGCTTGCGATCTGCGCCAACTGCACCTGGGGACTGTGGCTTGAGGAGCACGGCTACGCCGGCATCTACCGCAGCCAGCGCATGGGGCGCGTCAAGATGAGCACGATTCCGGGACCGCATGACGGTTTGGGCGTGCCTCGCTACGCCTGGTCCACGTCGCCCTTGCGCCGCTATGTGGACATGGTGAACCAGCGCCAGATCGTCTGTGCGGCGCTGGGGCGCGAACCGGCGTATCAGGGAAACGACGCGGACTTCTTCACGATCGTAAGCCGCTTTGACGACCTCTACAGCGCCTACAACGACTTCCAGCGCCGCATGGAGCGCTACTGGAGCCTGCGCTACATCGAGCAGGAGGGCTTGAAGGAAGTCATCGTGAGCGTGGTGAAGGAAGAGCTTGTGAGGGTTGAGGGACTGCCCTTCCTGCAGCGCATTCCAGGGCTGCCCGAGCTTGAGCGCGGCCGTCGCCTGCGTCTGGCGGTGCTGGGCTGCGACTACATTGATCTCCTTCTTGAAACGAAGCTTCTGGAAGTGCTTCCCGAGTCCGAGAGCGCGACGGACCTGGATGAGGAAGAGGCAGAAGAAGCGGAGGTTGTGGAAGAAGACAAGCCGCAGGAAACCTCTGCGGAAGCTACGGCGGAAGGCGAGGCTTGTGAAGCGCCGGCGCCTGCGGCGTTGTAGCCTTTGGCCAAGGTTTGACGGGCGCCGGTCGCAAGACTCGGCGCCTTTTAACTTTTTGTGCGCAACCGGGCTTTGACGTAGTACACTAGGAATGACAACAACGACGGGGCGCGCCCGTCGCCCGCAAGAAGCGATTTTTGGCTCGCCCCCTGATAGAGAGAGGAGCAAGTCATGGATCGCTTTTTTGTTATTGGCAACCCGATCAATCATTCCCTGTCTCCGGCGATTCATGCCGCATTTGCCCGGCAGTTTGGCATTGAGCAGACATACGAAATCCGTCGTTTCGATCGTTTTGCGGAAGATATGGGCGCGCTGCGGCGCGAGATGAATCCCGCAGGCGTCAACATCACCGTGCCGTTCAAGCAGGACGCCTTTGACTACTGCGAGATCCTCACGGATCGCGCTCGCGCCGCCCGCGCTGTGAACACCATGAGCTTTTACGACGGCATGGCGACGGGGGACAACACCGACGGCATTGGCTTTGTGACGGACGTAGAGAAGCGCTTTGGGTTTGCTTTAAAAGGCGCTCGCATTCTGATTCTTGGCGCGGGGGGCGCCGCTCGCGGCGTGCTCGCCGCCCTGAAGGACTGCGCCTGTGCGGCGATTTTTGTGGCCAACCGAACTCCGGCGCATGTCACCGATTTGGTGAAGGACTTCGGCGTGCAGCCGCTCCTTTTCACGGAGACGGTGGTCGGAGGCTATGACCTCGTGGTGAACTGCACGAGCGCCGGGTTGTCTGGCGCGTCGCCTGCGGTGCCCAACACCGCTTTTAAAGACGCGGCGATGGCCTATGACCTCTTTTATGCGGCAGAGCCCACGCCTTTCCTGCGGCTTGCGGCGGAATCGGGATGTCCCAGGAACGTGGACGGCCTTGGCATGCTCGTGGAGCAGGCAGCCGAAGCCTTCCGCATCTGGCATGGCAAGATGCCCGAGACACAGAGCGTTTACGAAGCGCTTAGAAAGGAATAGGCGTAGTTTCTGTGAGCAATACCGGACGGTCACATGTCGTTTGGCGTGAAGCCTCGGCATTCGATTGTCCAGAGGGAAAACTTTGGATTGGATCGCAAAAATTCAGCGGCTCGGAGATGCAGAAGGTTTTCATTGTATTTTTTTGGATTTAACTTGACTTCACCCAACAGGAGCTTCTGCGAATTGGAATCCACCGCAACTATATCAATGTCATTGTCACTTTTGCGATCCCACCAACTGCCGACAGGGGACCAGGGGCCATTTTCTAGAAGCTTGGCTCGGAACCAAGTCTCAAGTGTTCGTCCAAGGTAGGTGGAGAGCTCTGCTTCGCATAGTGAGATAAGCTCGGACCAGCGGTTATTGTTTGCTAGATCTTGCCGGTCAATAGGATCAACAAAGGTGAGCCAGAATTTCAGGTACGGATCACAGATTTGGTAGCGCGCTTGACGAGAAGAGGGGGCGGCAAACAGAGGGTGCACTCGCTCGATGATGCGAAACTTTTCAAGCTTCCCCATGAAGTTATTGATTTCGCGCCCAACACGGTCTTCGATTTGAGACCATTTGGTTGCCCCTTGAGCAATGGCATGAAGGATTTCGTTGTAGTCAGTTGCGTTGGCACGGTATTCGTTGGCCAGATATATTGCTCCCTCACTGCGAAGCCAAGCGCCTGGGCCGGAGAAAAGAAACTTGATGGCACCATCGCGGCTCAAAGAATTGTTTGTGGCAAGCAGCTTCAGATATTCGGCCACGCCACCAGTCATGGCGTAAACCGTGAGAAGGTCTAGGGGAGTCGCGGCGGGATTTTCATCCACCACAATTTGTCGGATTATGGAAGGTCTGAAGGGCAACACTTCGAGTTGTCCTGAGCAACGACCGAATAGGGGTTCACTTGCATCGCCGAAAATAGTTTTCATGGCGGAAATGACCGAACCACTCATGATGAGCAGGAGTTGGCTTTGGTCGCGTTGTTTGTCCCAGACAGATTGTAGTTGTGCCCAGAAGTCGGGAGCCCAACGATTAAAAGCCTGGCATTCGTCGATGATGAAGATGCAGGGACGAGTTTGGGAGAGCGACATCGCGAAGGCAATGACGTCTGCTGCGCGTCGGAAGGTGGGGGTGTAGGGGACGCTGAAAGCGCGGCACACCGCTTGAGTCCATGCCTCGGCAGTGCTTGTTTCTGAGCGGTCTTGCACCATGAAGGAGAGCACGGGTGCCGATTCGCCTTCGAATGCTCGTTGGATGAGAGTAGTTTTTCCCACCCTCCTGCGGCCGAAGACGTTGACCATCTGGGATACATGTTTGGTTTTAACAATGTTCCAAAAATGCCGGAGAGTGGCGATTTCTTCTTCGCGACCATAAAAGCGCATGATGGTGCCTCTCAAGTTGTTCTAGGATTAGGTAATTTTAAAACAAGTATTTTTTAAAAATACATGTTCTAGAAATACTTATCCTGCAAGCCCTTTTGTGACTTTGCTCGGTCGCACGAAAGGCGGTCGGGCTGTCGCTGAATTGTCACACTCCGCGGGTAAAATGCGCGCCTCTCTGCGGAGCGCCGCAGACTTAAAAGAGGCGCTCCTTTCTTCAACCTCATTTAGGAAGCCGTGATGGAAGCGAAGGATTTGGAAAAAAAGCGCCTCGATCCGACCGCAGAGATTGAAGACGATGGTCCGATGGACCCCGATGACGCAAGCCAGGCGTTGGCGCGCGTCGCGCAGATTTTTGATGCGCAGGAAAACCGCGGCGAAAAGCCTCACGATGAGGCGGCAGACAAGATAGATGCGACGCCCTTGGGCGAAAAGGCGAAGGAAGAGCTTCGAGAAGTCCTCGCCGACCTGCATCCTGCAGACATTGCTTATGTGCTCGAAGCCCTGCCGACTGACGACCGACTCGCGGTCTGGCGGCAGGTGGATCCCGAGCGCGAAGGCGACATTCTCGTTGAAGTGAACGACGGCGTCCGCGAGACGCTGATTGAGGCGATGAACCGCGACGAACTCGTCGACGCGGTGGAAACCCTCGACACCGACGAGATCGCTGACATCGCCGAAGACTTGCCGCCCGATGTGGTGGCGGAAGTTCAGGAAGGCCTCACGCACGAAGAGCGCGCCCAGTTGCGCGCGGCGATGAGCTATCCCGAGGACAGCGTCGGTGCGCGCATGGACTTTGAAATGCTATCCATTCGCGAAGACGTGACGCTGGAGATCGTGCTTCGCTTCCTGCGGCGCTTTGAGTCGCTGCCAGACCATACCGACCAGGTGTTTGTGGTGGACCGACAGGGGAAGCTCGTGGGGTCGCTCGCCGTGAGCCAGATTCTGGTGCACGACCCCGAGGCGCGCGTGACGGACTTGATCCGCAGCGACATCCTGACGCTGAACCCCTTGGACGATGCGGGCGAGGCGGCGCAGGCCTTCGAACGCTACGACTTGGTGAGCGCGCCCGTGGTGGACGAGTCTGGTCGTCTGGTGGGGCGCCTCACCGTGAATGAAGTGGTGGACGTCATTCGCGAAGAGGGCGATGAGAAGGCGTACGCCGCCGTCGGTCTGCAGGACGATCAGGATATCTTCGGCAGCGTCTGGGACGCGGCGAAAAGCCGCTGGCTGTGGCTGGGGGTCAACCTTTGCACGGCGTTTTTCGCCTCTCGCGTGATTGCAGCTTTTGACGGCACGATCGAGCGTGTGGTGGCGCTTGCAGCCTTGATGCCGGTGGTCGCCAGCATGGCGGGCAATTCCGGCAACCAGACGCTCACTCTGCTTGTGCGCTCCATGGCGATGGGGCAGGTGACGGATGCGAACCAGAATGAACTCATCCGCAAGGAAATCATCGTCGCCCTCATCAACGGCGTGCTGGGCGGCATTGTTGCGGGGGGGCTGGCCTGGTTTCTCTACGCTGACAGCAGCCAGGGGCTCCTTCTGGGGGGCGTGATGGCGCTTGCGATGTTGCTCAACATCGTGGTGGGGGCGATCGTGGGGCTTGCGGTGCCTCTCATCCTGAAGTACTTCGGCAAGGATCCGGCGATGGGCGGCTCGGTGCTCCTCACCTTCACGACGGATTCGGGCGGCTTCCTCATCTTCCTGGGCCTTGCCACCCTTTTCTTCCGGTGATCTTTTTCGCTCTTGCAAAGATTTGTTTGCAACTGTTTCGGACGTCTCGGAGAGGGCGTCCGCTGTCTGTGCTTTGCGTTAAATTATGGGCAGGAAATTCAATAGACGGGGGCAAACCCCGCATCGGATAAGGAATCAGCTATGAAAGCCAAACTTGCGATCACCGCGGCGATGTCCGCTGCGCTTCTCGCGGGCTGCGCCACCGACGGCTCCATGTACCGCTCGGATGTTTACACCACCGGGCAGTTGAATCAGATGCAGGAAGTGAAGACAGTGGAGATCATTGCCATCCAGCCCGCGCGTGTTGTGGTGGGCAATACTGACAATCGTTCGGACGCCCGCAACATCGGCATGATTCTCGGCGCCATTGCGGGCGCCGCGATCGGCAACCACAACAACCATTCCACGTCCTCTCGCGTGCTGGGGGGCTTGGCTGGCGGCGCTGTGGGCGGCATTGCGGGCCAGAGCGTGGGCGGCAGCCGGCAGGAGCTCGTGAACGGCGTTCAGCTTGTCTACCGCATGGGCGACAAGATGTTCAACTCCACGCAGGTGGGGCAGGTCTGCGAATTCAAGATCGGCACGGCCATCGTGATTTCGCAGACGCCGACGGAAACCCGCATTCAGCCCAACAACCCCTATGGCTGCGCCGCAGCGAAGAAGTAATGGGAGATGGTCATGAAGAAAGTGATGATTTTGGCGGCTTCGGCGCTTCTCGTCGCGGGGTGCGCCAGCCAGCGCGGCTATCAGCAGCCGGCGTATCAGCAGACGGGCTACTACGTGACGCCTGAAGCGCAGGCTGCTGCTCAGGCGGGCAGCGTGCCGCCTGACTACGTGATGACTTCTACGGACGCGCAGATTCAGGCCGTGAAGGCGAATTACGAAGACGTGAAGGCGCAGGCTCAGGCAAAGATCGATGCGCGCCAGAAGGCAGAAGCCGAGGCGGCAAGACTGAAGGCTCAGCAGCAGGCGGCCGCTGCCAAGAAGAAGGCGCAGGCTGCGGCTGCGGCGGCGAAGGTGCGCGCCGAGAAGCAGGCGAAGATTGACAAGCGCAACGATGAGAAGGCAGAGCTGCAGATGGAGCTTCTGCGTCTTGACGTGCAAAAGAAGAAGGCGCAGGTGGGGGCGGATGCGGCGATGAGCAACGCCACCGCGGAGCGTGCGAAGGACTTTGTCGACAATCAGGTCGAGGAAGGTCGCGCCAAGGTGGATCAGATTCGCGCCAACAACGAAGCCATTCGCAGCGGCAACGTGAAGTAGCGTTGGTTTTCCGAAAGCGCCCAAAGGGCGCCTGAGGGCGCCCTTTGGCGTGAGAGGAGCGTGAGTCAGGCGTCGCCGAAGAGGCGCTTTAATTCATCCGGAACGCCCTTCTTGCGGGGGGCGGGGGAGGCAGCCCGAGCGGCTTTGGAATTCACTTCCGCCGCCGGATACTGCTCCTCGATCTCGTCGGCAAAGTAGGAGCGCGGCGAGGCGGACGTCAGAAAGCGGTCGGCCGTTTCCGGCCCCACGCCCTCGTATCGCATGACGCGGTGCGTGTCGAATTCAATGTCAAGCCAGCGGTGGTCCGGGTCATAGCCCGCCGACACAATGCCTCCGCGGCGAATGGCGCGACGTTGCATGAATTTCTTCCTTGGCTGAGGAAAGAACATGGCGCCAATTATGGGCCTTTTGTCAGGCTTCGCCAAACGTTTTGCCGTGAGCGGCAGGAAATGCGCGCATCGCCCCTTCGCTACAATCGGCGCCGGCTTTTCTTTGGGTGTTGAAATTCATGTCTTCCACCAATCCTGACGCGCGACTTGCGCACCTCACCGAACTTTTTGCCGATCTGCCGGGGCTGGGGCCGAAGTCAGCCGCGCGTCTGGTGGACGATCTTCTCGGAAAGCGCCGCGCCATGGGGCTTGATCTTGCGAAGACGCTTTCAGAAGCGATTGAAAAGGTGCACCGGTGCCCGGGCTGCAACACGCTTACGACGGAAGCGGTCTGTCCCTTGTGCGAGCGGGAGGATCGAGACCGCTCCGTCATCTGCGTCGTGGAGAGCCCCGCGGACATGGCGGCGATTGAGGGAAGCGTGAGCTACCGCGGCCGCTACTTCGTGCTCATGGGGCGCGTGAATCCTTTGGAAGGCATCGGCCCTCGCGACGTCGGTGCGGACAAGCTCGTTGAGAAGGCAAAGGAATCGGGCGTTCGGGAAGTCGTGATCGCCACGAGCTTTACGCCCGAAGGCGAGACGACGGCGCACTTGATCGCCGCTGCCTTGAAAAAGCAGGTGCCGGGACTCAAGGTGACGCGTCTTGCGCGGGGACTTCCCGCGGGGGTCGAGGTGGAGTACACCGATGCCGCAAGCATCGCGACGGCGGTCGTGGAGCGGCGCGAAGCCGCTCTTTGAGAGGCATAGGTCGAAGTGCTCAGGGGGCATCCCGCGCATGGGTGAAGATGAGGCTCCTTCATTGACAGCCTTTTCTCTCCGCGCTATCTTTTCCCGCGTTGAGTCCCGTCGGACTCAGGCAAACAGGATTCTTTCAACGATGTCATTCACCACCGCACATAGCATGATCGAGGCTTCCGCTGTGAAGTCTGTGCGTTGGTGCGTGCTAGCGCTATCCCTACGCGAGAGCGGGGGACGGGCGTTGGTGCGTTGACACTCTTTTCCCCCGCGGCGGATTCGCCGCCTCGTCCTTTCGGACTGAAGAAAGGGGGAAGACGACAAGCAAAGTCTTTTGCGAACTCCGCCGAACTACAGGTTCATTGCAACGCACGCAGTCACGTGCGTTTTTTGTTATTCGGAGTTCCAAAATGTCCTTCACCCGCCGCCAGTTCATCTCCGCCGCAGCCGCCGCGGCTGCCGTCATGGCTGCTCCCGCCGTTCTCGCCGCCCCCCGCAAGGTGCGCATCGCCGTGGGCGGCAAGGCCCTTTACTACTACCTCCCGATTTCGATTGCGGAGCGTCTGGGCTACTTCAAGGACGAAGGGATTGATGTGGAGATCATCGACTTTCAGGGCGGCTCCAAGTCGTTGCAGGCAGTGGTGGGCGGCTCCGCTGACGTTGTGTCGGGTGCTTTCGAGCACACGATCTCGATGCAGACCCGCGGCCAGATGATGCGCGCCTTCGTGCTTCAGGGACGCGCGCCGCAGGTCGTGTTTGCGGTGAACAACAAGACGATGCCCAACTACAAGACGCTTTCTGACTTGAAGGGCAAGAAGATCGGCGTCACGGCGCCGGGCTCGAGCTCTCAGGTGCTCGCGAACTTCGTGCTTGCCCGCGCTGGCATCAAGCCCTCGGACGTCTCCTTCGTAGGCGTTGGCGCATCGTCCGCGGCCGTCGCCGCGATCCGCTCGGGGCAGATTGACGCCTTCACAAACCTCGATCCCGTGATCGCCCAGCTCCAGCAGGACAACCTCTTGAAAATCGTGGGCGACACGCGCGTGATCGAAGAAAGCGACGCCATCTTCGGCGGCCCCATGATCGCTGGTTGCCTCTACGCGCCCGAGAAGTTCATCAAGAGCCGTCCGGAAGACGTTCAGGCGTTGACCAACGCTGTCGTGCGCGCTGATCACTGGCTTGCGACCGCCACTGCTGACGACATCGTGAAGACCGTGCCTGAGAGCTACTTCATGGGCAACAAGGCGATTTACATCGAAGGGTTCTTGAAGAACCGCCCCGCCTTGAGCCGCGACGGCATGTTCCCCGAAGGCGCGCCTGCCATTTCTTTGAAGGCGCTCCAAAGCGTGAACCCCAAGATGGCAAACGTGAAGGTGGATCTCGAAGCGACTTACACCAACGAATTTGCGGCGAAGGCAAACCAGATGTACTTCGGCTGATCCTGCATCGATTTACGCCGCGGCGCTGCTTGTCGACAAAGCGCGTCGCGGTCTTTTTCCCATAACGAAGACAAGAAAAATGACCAAACCGGCAATTGAACTTTCCAATCTTGCCTGCACCTTCGTGAGCAATGACGGAGGACGCGTCGTCGAGTACACGGCGGTGAAGGACGTGAACATCTCGATTGGCGAAGGCGAGTTCGTGAGCGTCGTGGGCCCCACGGGCTGCGGCAAGTCCACGCTCCTCAACATGAGCGCGGGGCTTCTGCAGCCATCCTGCGGTACGGTGAAAATCTTTGGCGAGCCCTTGCAGGGCTTGAACAAGCGCGCGGGTTACATGTTTCAGGCCGACAGCCTCATGCCCTGGATGAGCGCCTTGGACAACGTCGCTGCGGGGCTCATATTCCGTGGCGTTGCGAAGGAGGAGGCTCATCACGAGGCGCGCGAGTGGTTGAAGCGCGTGGGCCTTGCCGGGTTTGAGTCCTGCTATCCGCATCATTTGTCGGGCGGCATGAGAAAGCGCGTTGCGATGGCGCAGACGCTCATCATGGACCCTGACATCATTTTGATGGATGAATCCTTCTCAGCGCTCGACATCCAGACGCGCCAGCTGATGGAAAACGAGCTTCTCGCCCTTTGGAGCGCCAAGAAGAAGGCCGTGCTCTTCATCACGCATGATTTGGACGAAGCGATTTCGATGAGTGACCGGGTGATCGTCATGAGCGCCGGCCCCGGCAGTCATCCGATCGGTGAATTCACGATCGATCTGCCGCGCCCGCGCGACGTGGCGGAGGTGCGTGTCACGCCGCACTTCATCGAGCTGCACACCGCCATCTGGTCGGTGCTTCGAGAAGAAGTGCTGCGCGGCTACAAGCGCCAGCTTCAGGGTTAAGCGGATAGCAGGAGAAAATGAAATGAATGCAATGAGTCAGCACGCGCGTCAGGCAATGAAGCTCCGGATCTGGCAGCTTGCCGTGTTGTTTGTGATCTTTTTTGTCTGGTGGCTTCTCACGAAGCCGGGTCTCATTCCGACCTTTGTTTTTGACAATGACACGCAGGCCGCCTTCTTCTTTGGCGAGCCGCTTGTGATTTTTACGCGCATTTGGGAGTGGTTCGTGACGAATGCGGACATTTATCCGCACCTTCTTACGACGCTCATTGAGACGATGCTCGCTTTCGTGATCGGGACGGTGTCGGGCGGCGCCGTCGGCATGTGGCTGGCGTTGTCGCCTTTTGCGGCGGCGGTGGCGGATCCCTTCATCAAGGGTCTGAATTCCATGCCGCGCGTCATCCTGGCGCCCATTTTTGCGGTGTGGTTCGGTCTTGGAATTGCTTCCAAGGTGGCGTTGGGCGTTACGCTCGTCTTTTTCATCGTCTTCTTCAACGTCTATCAGGGCGTGCGTGAAGTGAATCCCAACGTGCTCGCCTCGGCCCGCATGCTGGGCGCCAACCGCACGCAGCTGATGCGCGCCGTGTATCTGCCCTCGGCGATGAGTTGGGTCTTCTCGTCGCTTCACACCTCAGTGGGCATGGCCTTCGTGGGTGCGGTGATCGGCGAATATCTGGGCTCGAGCCAGGGTGTGGGCTACCTCATCCTGCAGGCCGAAGGGGTCTTTGACATCAATACGGTGATGGCGGGCATTCTGGTGCTCACAGTCTTTGCGCTCATTCTGGACTGGATCGTGGGGCGGGTGGAGCGCCGCGCCATGCGTTGGCAGCCGAAGGCCGGATCGTCCACTACGACGTTAAAGGCAACCATCTGATTCTGGATGTGTTGGGAAAGTCGCCGAGGTGGAGTGCTTCGGCGGCTTTTTTTGTGGATTGCTGACGTTGCTTTTAAAGGAGGCTCTGAAAAAGTGGCTGGACCAGAAGTCCCAAGTCGACATCCTGGACTGGTTCGATTGCATCGAAGTAACCCGTGCCAGAAGAGATGGTGCCAGACTCACACTGAAGACGGAACTGACCGCACGCGATAAGCTCTTCCTGTCTCTTCTCATGACGCCGGCGAAAGTGGATCTGACAACCAGCAACACCGACAGGGGGGCAAAAACGAGTGACTAAAATGTAACTTTCAGGTTAAAAGTGCCTCCGGCCTATACGAGTCAGACCTGCCCAGTCTGCGGACACTGCGA
>CAVJBF010000010.1:0-46131 GCA_963647785.1 Acutalibacteraceae bacterium | reverse complement strand
CCGTGCCCGACACCTTCACCATGCGGTGCGTCTGAATGCCGTAGTAGCGATCGTCGGGGATCTCCATCTCGCCCAAGCAATCGCGTTCAATGCGGGTTGCAGTCATGATTTGCTCCACAAAAGGACTTTCATTCACTCTCAGGAGAACCGTCGCTTCACGGCGCTCTCTGCTTTCAGCGAGCATTCTCTCCGCCCCTGCCCCACAACTGAAGGAAGAACAGGAATATAGTTGCGCAACTTCACTTTTTCTTAACTCAGGTTTTCAGCTTCTCATGAAATCCGACGTTCTCAACCTCTACCAGCTCAAGGTCTTTCAGCTCGTCGCCAAGAAAAAGCTCATCCGGGAAGTCGCGGACGAACTGCAGGTCACGCCGTCGGCGATCTCTCAGACACTCTCCAAACTCGAACAGGACCTCAGCACCGAGCTCTTCGTGCACGACGTGCGCCCGCTGCGGCTCACGCCCGCAGGACAAACGCTTTTAAAAGGGGCGCCCGCCCTTCTCGAATCCGCTGACCTGCTGCGCCGCAGCATCACGGATCATTCGCTTGCCGACATCTCGCTCAAGCTCGGCATGAGCGAATCCGTGACAGCGACCATCTCCCCTTGGCTCATCAGCGCCTTGAAGCGCTGCGTGCGGGAGTTGGACTGCGTGAGCTACCTCACAAAACCCCTCGTCGAGCGGCTTCGAAACGATCAGATCAACGTCGCCGTTCTTCCCGAAGCGTTGCTTTCCGAAGACCGCTGGGAGCGCAACGCTCTCTACGAAGAGGACTATCTGCTCATCTACTCCAAGAGCGGCCCGAACTTTGCCACCGAAGACTTTGCTGCCGCAGCGGCCGCCTCGACCTACATCGGCTACAGCCGCAACGGGAGCTCGGATCAGGTGGAAATCAGCCGCATTCTGCGCTCGCTTGATGTTCGTCCGAATCAAATGGTGGACGTCGCTTCAAGCTACGCCCTCGTGGGGCTCGTGTCGGAATTGAAAGGCTGGGCCATCGTGCCGCCCACCAACATCTGGTGCGGCCGCCAGTTTGCGGGCGACCTCGCCGTCACGCCGCTGCCCAGCGGAAAGCGCATCGCGCGCACCATGTGGGCAATCTGCGACCGCAATCTCTACAGCGGCCGCACAACGCTCGTAGGGGAAATCGTGAAGCTCATCTTCTCGGACAAGATGGTGCCGGAATTGAAAGCCATCAATCCGATTCTCGCCGACCACGTGCGGCTTCTCTGAGTCGCCGACTTCACCCAGTTTTCCTCACCGCGAACGTAAGTTTTCGTTACGCCAAGGCGACGCCCCCATCATTCGCCGAAAATGACCGCGGCCGAGAGAACAGCGGGGAAACTTCTTTCTCGGCTTGACATCTTTGTCGGTATCCATGCCGGTCGGACCGCGCCGCATTCGCGACGCCTTGCCGTCCCTTTCCGCCTTCCGAGACCGTTCGTCCGGAAGGCGTCTTTTCTTCCAGAGTCAGCAAGCGTCAGGCAATCGGCCAAGCGCCGCCACAAAATCTGCATCCGTTTCATCCACCGCCTGCAGCGCCTGCCACCACAGCTCAATCAGCGTCTCGGCGCCCCCGTGCTTGAGGCAATCCTCGAACTTGCGGCGGCGCTTTTCTTCCGTGAGGGGCTTTTCCGGATTGCCTTCGGCAAGGTCGCTCGAAAGACGCACCACTTCGCCCGTCTTCAGCACCACCTTGAGCCGCACCGGCGCCGTGCCGATGAAGCCCTGCCTGGCAAGTTCTGGATCAATCGCCACCCGCACTCGCGCCATGAGCGCCTGAATCCGCGCATTCCGCACCTTCTCGTCCGTAAACGACGCAATGCGAATCGGTCCGAACACCACGCGCGACGCCAGCGCGTACTCAAGCGAAAACTTGGCCGCCACCGCGTCCTGCGGCCGATGGCAGTTGAGCTCGCGAGGACTCAGGAGGCTCACGCCCGCCTCGATGCGATCGATGTCCTCCGCGTGAAGATCGCGCTCTCTAACGAAAGCGTCCCAGACGTCGTTTGCCGGATGCGAGCCCGAGCAGCAGGGATACTGTTTGAAAACGAGCCCGTGCTCCGCCAAATCCCATGACGCGCCAATGTCAGGCGCTGCGTCCTGCAACGGTGCTGCGAAGCACTGCGCAAAGCCGTCCGCCTTCTCGATTACGTCGGGGCACCCCGTCACGCCGCACAGCGCGAGCTTCGCGCACTCATTGCCCATGGACGCGGAGAGCCCCGCATGCAGCGCCTTTGTCTGCGTGCCGAAGTTCCCGCGCACGCCGCCCGCACGACTCGCAGCGATGGCAAGCGCATTCACAGTCTGCTCCGCCGTCGCTCCGTACAGCCGGCACGCTGCGGCCGCCGCGCCAAAAACACCGTACGCCGGCGTCGTGTGCCAGCCGCGCTCCGAGAGCGTCGGCATCGTCCAGCGGGCGATCTGATGCATCACCTCAACGCCCGCCACGTAGGAGAGCAACAGCGCACGTCCGTCGGCTCCCGCTTCCTGCGCGCACGCCAGCGCCGCGGGCGCCACCGACACCGTCGGATGTCCGATCGTGGTCCAGCTCACGTCGTCGTAGTCCAAGGCGTGCGATGCCGTGCCGTTAAAGAGCGCGGCACCCACGGCATCCGTTCTTTCCGGCGTCCCCATCAAGACCGAACGCCCCACGGTCGGTCGCAAAGCCAGAAACTTCCTCACGTTCTGCGCCACCGGCATGCTGGCGCCCGCCATCGCCACCGCCATGAAGTCGCAGAACGCAAGCCGCGCCCACGCCTTCTCCTTTTCGGGCACGGCATCCCAATCCATTTCCGTCACAAACGCCGCCAGTGCTTCCAAAAGTCCTGCCATGCGATTCTCCTTGTCAAACTCTGCGTTCCAAGACGAGAAACCCGGCGACGTCCGCAGACGCTTCACCGGGGTTTCTCCGTAATTCAACGGTTCACTGTCGTGATCAGATCACCCAATGCGCCACCATCAGCCCGAAGGGCACAGCCGCCGCAAGACTCAAGCACCCCGGCAGGAAGAACGGATGGTTCACCACAAAGCAGCCGTTCCACTTCTTGTCCATGAAGGAGCCGGTGTCATCACACGAAATCGCAAAGGCGGTCGTGGGATAGATGTTCGTGATGTAGAGCGCCGAGCAAGCGACGATGCTGCCCACGATCGTCGCGGCGTCCACGCCGATCGACGCCGCCACCGGCACAAGAAGCGCCGCGGTTGCGCCCTGACTGAAGAGCACGGACGACGCGAGGAAGAACGCCACCGCAACGAGGTACGGGTAGTCCTTGATGAGGAGCACGGCCTGCTCCTTCACTTCCGGAATGTGTGCACCAATGATGGTCGCGGCGATCCACACGATGCCCAGAACGACGATGAGGGATTCGGCGCCGCTCTTGAAAATCGGGGCATCCTTGATTTCAGCGAGCTTCACGTCGCAGGTCTTGTAGATGAGCCATCCAGCGACGAGCATCGTGATGAGGATGATGTCGCGGCTTCCAAGCGTATGGCCAAGCACAGGCTTAAAGAGCAGCATCAGCACGATGAACGCCACAGCCACAAGGAAGATCACCACCGAGAGCTTCGCTTCCCGCGTGGCAGGCTGATTCTTCTCCGCCTTGGAGGCGAGCGACACCAAGCCCTTTGCAAGACGGTCCTGATAGATCGGGTCTTTGGCGAGCTCGCACCCTTGGAAGCTCGAAATGAGCGAGCAGATGATCATGCCGAAGAGGCTTGTCGCGATGATGACCACGAGCACGTTCCCAAACGGCACGCCCATCTTCTCCACCACGACGTACATCGCCGCCGTGCAGGCCGAGATGGGAGACGCCGTCACCGCCAGCTGGCTCGCAATCACCGCGCTCGTCAAGGGCTGCGACGGACGCACGCCGTTTTCCTTGGCCACCTCCTGAACGACGTTGAGAATGCTCATCGCCATGTAGCCCGTGCCGCCCAGCGCCGAAAGAACAAATGAAACGAGCGGCGCCAGAATGTTGATGTAGCGCGGATTCTTTCGCAACACGCTCTCGGCGCACTTCACCATGTAGGTGAGGCCGCCCGCCTTCTGCATGACGCTGATCGCGAAAAGCACCGCAAGAATGATGAGCATCACGTCAATCGGCAGGTCGCCAGGCTTCATGCCAAAGCCGAAGACTGCCACCGCCATGCCGAGACCGCCGGCCATGCCGACACCGATTCCTCCCATGCGCGCTGCATACACGATGCAGGCAATGAGCAAGGCTATTTCGAGATAGATCATTGTTGTTCTCCGACGATCGCAGACCGTCCTGATTGAATGAAAACTGAAGTCGGCCTAAGGGAATGCCGACGCAGCCCTCCCCTTCGGCTTGCCAACGAGCTGAAGGAAAGGTCTCTGACAAAACGCTTGAAATCAGCCAAAAGGCGTATTTCCTCGTTCGATCGAATTATCTTTCTAGGCAGAAATGCCCAAATCCAATTTCAGCAAAACGCTTTTGTCTGTTCAGTTTTTCTTACGAGACAGTCTCTGAGGCGCTTTTGTCCGCGGAAGCGCTCGCAGCCGCAGCATCCTCGCCCAAGGAGGCCCAAGCTTCCGCCTTCGGTCCTTTCTGCCGGCCTCGTTTTCTGCCGGCAATTCGTTTCCATCGTTCAAAGAACGCAACGCATCAAGCCACCTCGCCCGCCAATGTTTGACAACTCGAACATTGCCTTCGTAGAATCCGCGCCGTTTGTTTGATACGCCTAACATTGAGAATGGTTCTCGTTAAGATTATCATTCAAACAACGGAATTTTCTGTCGGAAGCGTTGATTAAAAAACTTCCGGCGCAGACTCGGCTTCGTCTCCTCCCAAAAAAATGACCGCTCCCGCCCCTTCCGGAAAGCCCGCCGCGACCTTTGAGTCCGGCGCCCGCGCCATGGATGCCGCCCTGCATTCGGGCGACATCTCCGCCTACTACGCCAATGCAGCCGATCCCCTGCACGCGGCCTTTGCCGCGAAGGCCGTCATTCATTCGGGCCCGGCTGGAATGCCCCTGATGGGTGAAGCCGCGGAAAAGCGCCTCTCTGAACTCTGGGACGAGCCTCGCTCCGGCAAAAGCCTGGCGTACATCCACGTCCCCTTCTGCGAGACGCGGTGCCTCTACTGCATGTTCTATCAGAACCCCTTCAAGCTCGAGGCGAGCCACGTCTTTGCGGAGCGCCTCATTCGCGAGCTGCAGCTCTGGAGCGACAAGAAGGCGCAGACGACAGGACTCATTCACGCGCTCTACTTCGGAGGCGGCACGCCGACGTGTCTCGCGCCGGACGATTTAAAGCGAGTGCTCGCTGCCGTGCACGAATACCTCCCTTTGGCCAACGACTGCGAAATCACGCTCGAAGGTCGCATCCACCACTTTGAAGACGAGAAGATGGATGCGGCTCTGGCGGGCGGCGTCAACCGCTTCTCCTTGGGCGTGCAAACCTTCAGCTCGAGGGTGCGCCAGAACGTGCAGCGCGTGGACGACCGCGATGCGCTCATCCGCCGTCTCGAAAAGCTCTGCTCCTACAACAACGCTGCGGTTGTGATCGATCTCATCTACGGCTTTCCGGAACAGACGATGGACGTGTGGGAAGACGACTTGAAGACCGCAATGTCGCTCCCCTTGGACGGCATCGACTGCTACCAGTTGAACGTTTTTGAAAAATCGCCGCTCGCCAAATACATCGCCCTCGGAAAGCTCCCCGCCGCAGCCGACATGACGATGAAGGCGGACATGTTCGCCAAGTCTGTTGAACTTCTCACCGCGAACCAATGGAAGCGCCTTTCCAACAACCACTGGCGCCAGACAAACCGCGAGCGAAACATCTACAACGAGCTCGGCAAGTCCGCCTGCGACTGCCTTGCCTTCGGGTGCGGCGCGGGCGGCCGGTTAAACGGCTGCAGCTTCATGATGGACCGAAAGCTTGCCGACTGGAACGAGGGCATTGACGCCGGCCGCAAGCCCGTGATGGTGCTGTCTGCGCCGCGTCCCTTGTGGCATCTGCTGCGGACAATTTCGTCTGAGATGGAGCTCGGCGCCATCAACCTCCCCCGCATCGCCAAAGAATTCAAGCAGCCCGTGGACACCATTGCCAACGACGTGATCGACCAGTGGATTTCCGCAGGGCTCCTGACGCGCACGGGCGACTGGCTTTTGCAGACGGTCGCGGGCCAGTTCTGGCACGTGACGCTTGCGCAGCTTCTCGTTGACCTTGTCGCTGCGCGTCTGCCGGATGCCCAAATAAAGATGCCTGCGGTCACGCCCCACATGATGCACGGCATGACCGCTCACGGACATCCGCACAACGGATAACAACGATTTCACCAACCGCCAAAGCCGAGCAGGACACCCCAAAAAGTCCTGCCAGCGAGCCTGAACTTTTTGAGCTGAAGGGCACCCAAAAGCTCCTACAAAAGGCCAGTTGAAGCCGGAGAACTTCTTCAGAGCCGCAGATACAGCAAACAAAGGAAATCATGAAGTACAGCAATCGTCTGCACTTGAACGCCGCGGCAGTCGCCGTGCTCGCCGCCCTTGCGGCCACCTCCGCTATCGCTGCGGACACCGTTTCGACGGAAACCGTGAAGGTGACTGCGGCTCGCGTGGAGCAGGAGTTGCAGGATGTCAACATGTCAGTGTCCGTGATCACCGCTGATGAAATCCGCAAAAGCGAAGCTCGTAGCATCGGCGAGTTACTGAAGGACATCCCTGGCGTCCGCATCAACAATGACGGCGGTCAGGGCATCAAACGTATTTCCATCCGCGGCGAAGACACCTTCCGCACGCTCGTCATGATTGACGGACAGAAGATCGGCGAACAGAAGTCCATGTCCGGCTCCCCGCTCCTGATTGACCCGAGTCAGGTTGAACGCATTGAAGTCATCAAGGGACCAGCCTCTGTGCTCTATGGCTCTGACGCCATCGGCGGTGCCATCAACATCATCACGAAGAAGGGCGGTAAGAAAACCGTTCAGGGCGAAGTCTCTGCAGGAATGGACAACTCCTCCAATGGCAAGAGCGTTTCTGCTTCCATCTACGGTGCTGCAAACGGTTGGCACTATCGCATAGGCGCTGCCTATGAAAAAGGCGACAAGCTCCGCACGCCGGCAGGCGAAATGGAGAACACAGGATTTGACAACAAGTCAGCCAATCTCTTCGTCGCTTATGACATCACCGACAACGCGCAGGTCGGCCTGACGGTTGATCACCATGATCTGGCTTTCATGTCCGGCAGCGTCACCTATGACGCGGATGACTTCTTTGTTGATGTTCCCGAATGGAAGCGCACTAAAGTCGCCCTCTTCTCTGAAGTCAAAAATATCAACGACTACCTGACGCGTGTTCGCGCTGACGTCTTCTATCAAAAGAACAAGAAGAATATGCGCAACTACGTCAACACGCCGTCCGAAGTAGACATCGGCGATCGTCCTATTACCAGTACAGTTCAGACTCCAATGGGTCTCCAGAATACGTACGGCGCTTTCACCAAAACTGGCACGGCAAGCACAGATGTCCTTCTTGACAATCATGCAGAAAACACCCTTGATCAGTACGGTTTTTCTTTGCAAACCGACTGGCAGTTAAATGACAATCACTCTTTAATCGCTGGTTACGAGTATGGTTTGGAAAAGCTTGATGCAACCAGCTCTTCCTACATCTCCCCCTTGAGCTATATCTGGGTCACTTCGGATAAGAAATACGAAGGGGATGCACAGAATCATTCGTTGTTTGCAGCCTTCGAATCAACCTTGGGTGATTTCGTACTCAACTATGGTGCTCGCTACACCTATGTAAGCACCCACATGGACGCCATTCACGCCACAACGGTCGCCAGCCCGATGGCTGACCCAAACTACACCGACAACAAAAATGCTTGGATTGCCGCACATGATGGGAAAATGGTGGATCCTTCCATCACATCCAGCATGATGTCCTCTGGCGGATCTTCTGACGTCGAAGCAAAAGACAACCACAACGACCGCGTGGTCTTCAATGCCGGGATTTTGTACAACGGCATTGAAAACACCACGTTGCGAGCATCCTGGGCTCAGGGCTTCCGCGCACCGTTGCTTCAGGAACGCTACATCGACACCACCATGGGAGGCTCTGACACGCTGGCGAACCCCGACTTAAAACCGGAAACATCAAATAACTTCGAAATCGGCGCCCGATACTTGTCCAACGCCTTCATGGCTGACGCCGCCGTGTTTCTTTCTTTGGCGGATGACTACATCGCCACAACTCCCACAACGGTTTCGGGGCAGTATCAGTACAACAACATCGCCAAAGCAAAGACCTACGGCCTCGAATTGTCTACGAGTCTGAAGCTCGGCGCCTCTGGCTTCGAACCCTATGCCAACGTGACTGTTCTTCGTCGCCAGTTTGAGAACGGCAACGGTTTCAAAACCTACAAAACCGGCACCCCAAATGTCTGGGCCCGTTACGGCGTTCGTTGGAACGGCGAGCATGACGGTCTCGGTCTGACGACCGACTTGTACGCTCACAGCCAGACAGCTGCGAAGTACGACGACGGCAAGACTGGAGAGAATTCCTCCAGCTACCGTCTTGGTGGCGCCACCACCTTCAACTGGACGGCTGGCGTTGCTTTCGGACCTCAAAAGCAGTACGGCTTCAATGTCGGCCTCTACAACATCTTCAACAAGAAGTATCGCGACGCTACATCGATCTACGAACCCGCTCGTTACTTCAGCGTAAAGATGAACGCCCGTTTCTAACCAAACGCTTTCCTTTGCGTGAACACCTTTCTCCCGTCCTCCCTAGAGGCGGGAGAAAGCCCTTTTTCAATCAACTCAATCGCACGCATGAACCACGTCCGACGCCACTGGCAATCCCGAGAGCTCGTTCTGATCGGCGTTTTCGCCGCAGCCGCCAAGCTCTCGAGCCTCTTGATCGCCCTCGCGGGCGGCGGCATGAACCCTGTTTCGCTCATCGCGAAGAACCTCGTCTTCACGACGCTGCTCATTGTTCTTCTCACGAAGGTGCCGAAGTTCGGAACACTGCTTCTCTTCACCGCCGTGAGCATGATCGTAAGCGTCTGCCTCATGGGCGGCAGCCTCACGCTGCTCCCCGCCGCCCTTTTGGGGGCGCTCTCAGGAGAACTCTGCGTGAAGATCACGGGCGGCGAATCAAAGCCCTGGGCCCCATGGGTCGCCGCGGGCGTCTGCGACTTCATGAGCAAGGGGCTCTCCTTGGGCGTCTCCTACCTCTTCATGCGTGAAACGCCGCAGCTTATGACGATGGTCATTCCCATCGTGCTGCTTGGCTACGCCGGGTCCCTTACGGGACTCTGGTTTGGATGGAAAACCGTCGGAGAACTGAAGCATGCGGGATTTGTTCGCTAAAGCCGCCGCAGACGACGCGAATCTCATGCGTCGCACGGATGCGAGAACCAAGCTTCTCGTCACAATGGCGGTCGCCATTCTGACGGTCGCCTGTTCGGGGCTCGCAAGCCAGCTCATCCTTTTTGCGGCGACGCTTGCCTACGCCCTCCTCATCCGTCGCCCGAAGCTTCTCGCCGTCCTCTATCTTCTCATGATCGTCATGATGGCAGTGGCAACGGGCTGCGGCCTTCTCATGGAGCGCTGGCTTCCCGGCATGGGCGGCCTTTCCATCAAGTCGCTCGTGATTCCGTTTTTGCGCGGCCTCTCCATGATGAACGTCGTCATGGTGCTGGCGCTCACCACCCGCGTGGAAGACCTTCTGGCTACGCTGGAGCGGATGCACCTGCCCTTCTGCCTGTTTCTGCCCACCGCAGTAATGCTTCGCTTCATTCCAACGTTTGCCAACGACATCAAGCAGGTGTGGGAGACGCTGCGCATCAAGGGCTGGCCTCTGGGCCCTGCCATGCTCACAATGCAGCCCCTCCTGTCGGCGCGCCTCATTCTGGCGCCCATTCTCTTTCGCGCGCTGAAATCCTCGGAAACGCTAGGCGTTGCAAGCGAATTGAAGGGCCTCGGCACCGCCCGCCGCACGATGCGCGCCGATGCACGCACCATGACGAGCCTGGACGCCCGTCTCATCTCCGCCACGATCCTCACCACGCTTCTCGTGATCGCCGCGGAAGTCTTTCTAAAGACGCTCTTTCTGACGCCCTTGACCTCCGCAGGAATGCCCTAAATGACGACGCCTCTCATCGAATTCAAGCACGTCACCTACCGGTATGCGAACGCTGATGCGGACGCCGTGACGGACATTTCGCTCACGGTCGCCGCAGGCGAATTGAAAGTTGTCACCGGCGCCTCGGGGTGCGGGAAGACCACCCTCATGCGTCTTGCCAACGGCTTGGCGCCTCAAGTCTATGGCGGCAAGCTTTCAGGTTCCGTCTCCGTCGCTGGGAAAAACGTGCCGGAAACCCCCGTCGCGAACCTTTCGGAAACGATCGGCACCCTCTTTCAGGATCCCGAAGAGCAGTTCTTTGCCTTGTCCGTGGGCGACGAAATCGCCTTTGCGCTGCGAAGCCGCGGCGTGCCCACGGACGACATCAAGGCTCGCGTGGAAGCCGCTGCCCAAAAGCTCGGCATCACCAACCTTCTGAAGCAGGACATTCACGCGCTTTCCGAAGGCCAGAAGCAGAAAGTGGGCTTGGCGGACATCCTCGCCTTGGGACCCAGGGTGCTGATTTTGGACGAACCAAGCGCCAACCTCGATCCCGAAGCCACCGAATCCCTCGCAAAGACGCTGGCCGTTCTAAAAGCCGAAGGCTGCGCCATTCTCGTTGTGGATCACCGGCTCTACTGGCTTCAGGACGTCGCCGACGCCGTTCTCGTAATGCAACAGGGGCGCATTGCGCAGGAAGGCCCCTTCTCACTTTTGGAAGACGAGGCGCTTCGCGCCCGATTTGGCCTGCGCGCCGCGCACGTCGCCGATCCGCGCAAGACGCTTTCTCACGTTCCCGTCACCGACGCCCCGAACGAAAGCGCCGTCTTTGCCGCGAGCCGCATCACCTTTGCCTACGCCCCCGAAAAGCCCGTCTTCACCGACGCCTCTTTTGCCGTCACCGACGGCATCACCGCCCTGGTAGGCGACAACGGCACCGGGAAAACGACGCTGGCGCGCATCCTCACGGGGCTCAACGCCCCCGAAAAAGGCGCCTTTTTCATCCGCGGGCTTCCCGTAGACAAAGGCGCCTTGATGCCGCATGCGGGGCTTGTGTTGCAAAACGC
Organism: Acutalibacteraceae bacterium; assembly: GCA_963647785.1. Lineage (GTDB taxonomy): Bacteria > Pseudomonadota > Gammaproteobacteria > Burkholderiales > Burkholderiaceae_F > Duodenibacillus. Next base: position 34,970 of record CAVJBF010000010.1, on the reverse strand, counting down.
CGACCACCAGCTTCAAATGCGCACCGTGCGCGAAGAAATCCAAAGCGCGGTGCTCGCAAAGAAAACCGCCGCCGCGCGAAAGAAGGGCTTTCTCGCCCGCTGGCACCGGCCGACGCTCACGGATGACGAGCGAGCCAGGGTGGAAAGCCTCCTTTTTCGCCTGCGGCTTCTCCCCGTTGCCAAGCGTCACCCGCAGAGCTTGTCGGGCGGTGAAAAGCAGCGCGTCGTGATCGCCTGCGCTCTGGCCAAAAATCCCTCGGTGCTCATTCTCGACGAACCCACGAGCGGCTTGGACGGCGCCAACATGGCGACGATCGCGGACCTCTTGAAGTCCGAAGCCGCCCGGGGCCGCGCCGTCTTTTTGATCACCCATGACCTTGAACTTCTCGCCGCCTGCGACCGGGCGCTCTTCATGAGCGACCTCCGGGCGGCCTCTCACTAGCCATTCAAGAGGAAACACCATGACCGAACACCTCACCGCCACGCCCGAAGAAGCCGAAAAGATCGCTTCCCTCATGCAGGCGCCCTACCCCGTGACGCTTGCCGCGGTCGCAAAGACCTTGGGAACGACCGAGCTTGTCGCCGCGCAGAAGATGCCCGCTGACGCCGTCGCCTTCGTGACGGGCGACGCCTCCGCGCGATTTGACGACGTGTGGGCGGCGCTTTCTCAGTGGGAGAAGGTGACCTTCTTCGTCGTGCACGCGGGCCACGTCTTTGAGATTCAGGGCAAGCTCACCGCTGGAAAGCGCGCTCAAGGGTACTACAACATCCTCGCCAAGGACGCCGTGATCGGCGGCCACCTCAAGTACGATGACATCGCGGCGATCGCCTTCGTGACGATGCCCTTCATGAAGCGCGAGTCGCACTCCGTGCAGTTTTTCACCAAGGACGGCTCCGTCGCCTTCTCCGTCTACTGCGGACGAGAAAATCACCAGCTGATCGCCTCCGTCGTCGAAGCGTTCAAAAAAGACAAGGCGGCCTTCACGGCTTGATCTCACCATCGACCCCTCAACCTTTTTCAGGAGAACCTCAACCATGACCGAACAATCCAAACCCAAGGCGCTCGTCGTCGTTTCAAGCAAGACCGGCAACACGATGATCGTCGCGCACGCCATCGCTGACGCCTACGCCGGCGGCGTCCTCTACACGCCTGAAACGGCGCCCGAGGATCTCTCTTCCTACGACACGGTGCTTCTGGGCTTTTGGTGCGATAAGGGCGATGCGCCCGCGGCGATTGCCTCGTTTGCCGAAAAACTGGCCCAGAAAAACATTGGCTGCTTTGCCACCCTGGGCGGAAACGCTCTCGATCCCAAAGCGCAGGCCTGGATGGCGAAAACGTGCGCAGCTCTCACAGAAAAAGGCCGCGGCAACACCTTGAAGGCGACGTTCCTCTGCCGCGGGCGCATCGACCCTGCGCTTTTTGAAATGATGACGAAGATGGCAGGCGGCCTCACCCCGGAGCGCGAAGCCCGTCGCAAGGAAAGCGAAACGCACCCGGATCGTCTTGACTGCCTCGCCGCCGTCGCGGCCATGGCGCCCCTTTTCAACTAAGGCACTCCATTCATCATGCAGATTTCTTCCGAGGGTCTCTCCTCCGTCTACGCGCTGATCGGCCCGGCGGGCGCGGCGCTTGTCGTCGTGGCGCTCTTTGCACTCTACGTCGCGATCTGGCAGCTCTTTTACATGAACGCCGTCTGGCGCAACTTCCGCCGCGACTTCCTTGACTTGGAGCGCGGCAAGGACCGCTGTCTGAAGGAGATTGACCCGAAGAAGGCCAATCCCTTGATCCGCATCATCTACGACATCGTGAAGACGCACGGCGAGCACTCGGACGACATCCGCGCCGAGGTGGGCTACCTCTTTTACCGCAACTTCAAGCGAGTCTCAAACGGCCTTTGCTGGCTGAAGCTCATCAGCGTGATTTCGCCCCTGCTGGGGCTTTTGGGCACCGTCTGGGGCATGGTGGATGTCTTCCAGTCAATGAGCGACGTGACGCAGGCCAACGCCTCGGTGCTCGCTTCAGGCATCTGGTCCGCGCTCATCACAACGATCATGGGCCTCACGATCGCGATTCCTGTGCTGATGTGCTACTACTACCTGATGCTCAAGTTCCGAGGCTTTCACATCGAAGCGATCGAGCACAGCTACCGCGCGCTTGAAGTCTGCCGAAAGACGCAGGCGGGCGCCGGCGCCCGGCGCTTTGCGGACGATTCCGAAGTCTCGCCCCTCGTGCGGTAAGAGGCCCTCATGAGTCCCAACTTCTTTGACAACTTCGAAGACGAGCCGCAGATCGATCTCACGCCCCTGATCGACTGCCTTTTCATGCTCATCATCTTCTTCGTGCTCACGATGAGCTTCTCGCGGCCCGTGCTGGAAATCATCCTTCCCGAAGCAAAAAACGCCGCGCAACACACCGAACGGCAGGAAATCGTCTTGTCCGTAAAAGCGGACGGCTCGCTCTGGCTCGAAGACGAAGCAACCACCTTGGAAGGGCTCTCCGCTGCGCTGGACGCGGCGCCCGAGAAGCTCCTCAACATCTTCATGGACGAGAAGGCGCCCTTTTCAAGCTTTGTGTCCGTCGTGGATCTGGCGAAAGTGAAGCGCTCGGGCAAGTTCGTCATCTCCACCCGCGAGCAGGGCAGCGTCTCAGGCCCTGCCGCTCCGGGAGCCAATGAATGACGAACGTCTCGCCGGAGGTCCGCCGCGCCACGCTCTTTTCGCGGTGCTTCGTGCTGGCCGTCGCCCTCGCGATCCTCGCCGCCACGCTGCTCACCGTCGTGCAGAAGGCGATTGCCGTGCCGGAACTGAAGCACGGGATTCTGCGGGACGAAACGACCGTGCAGATCGAAATGCTGCCGCCCCCGGCGCCCGTGAAGGAGCCGAGGGTGGAGCATCTTGCGGAAAAGAGCGACTTCGAAGTGGACGCCCGGCCTGAACCCCCAAAGGAAGAGCCGCCCAAAGTGAAACCCCTGCCGGAGCCCCCCAAAGTAGAGCCGCCGAAGCCCGAACCCAAGCCGCTTCCCAAACCGAAGCCCCCGGAAAAGCGCAAGGTCGTGAAAAAGCCCGCGACGGTGAAAAAAGACGTTCCCATCGCCCGCGAAATCGAGAAGGAAAGCACCGGCGCCACGGCGCCCGCTGCCGCCTCGGGCGGCGCCTCGCCTGCCCCCGTTGCCGGAACCGCTTCCGGCAACTCGCCGGAAGCCCGCAGCAAGGCCTTGGCGGAAATCATTGCCGTGATTGACGCCCACAAGCGCTATCCTCGCCGTGCGCGCCAGACAGGCGCCGAAGGCGACGTCGTGCTCGCCGTGTCGATCGACGCCTCGGGCACCGTGACAAATGTCGCCCTGAAAACCCCGAACGCTTCGGTGCTTTTGAACCGCGCGGCCTTGAAAGCCGCCGAACCCCTGATCGGCCGCAAGCTCCCGCTCTCGGCCCCGCTGACGGTGGAAGTCCCCGTGCGCTTTACGATTTCGTCGTAAGGCTTCGCCGACTTAAAATCTATTTCTCATCTTCACTTTTCTTCGAATTTAGCCGCGCATGACCCACGACACTCCAACTGAAGCCGCCGCCCCCGCACTCAAGAAGCTCACCGCCGTGCAGGAGGACTACCTCGCTGTCATCTACCGCGAGGAATCCGTCGAAGGCGCCGCGCGCGGCTGCCACATCGCCAAGGCGTCGGGCGTCACGCGCAGCACGGTGGCGATGACGCTGCGCGCCCTGAAGGCCGCTGGCTACGTGGACTACGAGCCCTACGGCCCCATCCGCCTCACGGAAGCGGGACGCGCCGTCGGAAAGGCGGTCGCCGACCGCCGCAACACCCTGCGCGAATTCTTTGAAAACGTAATGAAGCTCGACGCGGAGGCCGCGGAGCGCTTTTCGCACGAGCTCGAGCACTGCGTCACCGCCGACACGCTGCGGCGCTTTGACCGCTTCAACACCTTTTACGCGGCACACGCCGCCATGCTGAAATTCTGAGCCCCCCGTCATGTCGCCAGCACTCACCGTCTCCCGTCTCACGAAGACTTACCATCGCGGCAAGCACTCCACGCACGCGCTCACCGACGTATCCCTTGACGTCGCCGAAGGCGAAATCTTCGGGCTTCTCGGCCCCAACGGCGCCGGAAAAAGCACCCTGATCGGCGTCTTGTCCGGCATCGTCGTGCCGGACGCCGGCACGATCTCAGTCTTGGGGCACGACGTCCTCACGGCGCCGCGGCTCGCGAAAACCGCGATCGGCATCGTGCCGCAGGAAATCACCTTCGACCCCTTCTTCTCGGTGCGGGAGATCCTGCAGCAGCAAAGCGGGTACTACGGCCTCTTGAAAAACGACGCGTGGATTGACGAGCTCCTCGAAAAGCTCGGGCTCTCCGACAAATCTGACGAAAAGGTGTCCAAGCTTTCGGGCGGCATGAAGCGTCGCGTTCTGATCGGCCAGGCGCTCGTGCACAAGCCTCCCGTCATCGTTCTCGACGAACCCACGGCAGGCGTGGATGTGGAGCTGCGGCACCGCCTGTGGGACCTCATGCGCGAATTCAACGCGAAGGGCCACACCATCATCCTCACGACGCACTACTTGGAAGAAGCGCAGGCACTTTGTGAGCGGATCGCTCTCTTGAACCACGGCAAGCTCGCCGCCCTCGATTCCACCAAGCAGCTCCTGCAGCGCTTCTCCGGGGACCGGCTGAAGTTCTCGCTCGTTTCCGGCGCGCTCCCCGCCTCGCTTTTGACGCTTCTGAACAACCTCGGGGGCGGCCAGTACTCCTGCACCTACGAGGGCGCCGGCGCCCTGCGCGACATTCTGAACGCTCTCCACGACGCTGGCTGCGTCGTCACCGACCTTGAGACGGGCCCCGCCAACCTCGAGGAAGTCTTCCTGCGCCTTACGAACAACTGATTCCCATGAACCGACCCCAGCCCTGCGAATACAGCCCCCTTGCCGCGTTCTGGACACTCTTTTCCAAAGAAATCCAGCGCTTCAAGAAAATCGCCCTCCAGACCGTGCTCGCTCCGGTCATCATGGGCGTCATGTACCTTGCCGTCTTCGGCGAGCTTCTGAACGACCGCATGCCCACCTTTGAAGGCATCACCTACACGCAGTTTCTGGTGCCGGGCCTCGTCATGATGTCGCTACTACAAAACAGCTTCTCCAACAGCGCCTCCTCCCTGCTGCAGTCCAAGATCATGGGGAGCCTCATCTTCATTCAGCTGCCGCCCTTTTCCGGCTGGCAGATGGCGGCCGCCTTCATCGGCGCATCCATCGTGCGCGGGCTTGTCGTCGGGGGCGGCGTCTTTGTGGCAACTTTCCTGTGGGCGTCGCCTCATGTCGTTAACCCCGTATGGGTGCTGGGCTTTGGCTTCCTGGGCGCCGCCATCATGGCAAGCCTCGGCGTCATCTGCGGCCTGTGGGCGGACAAGTTCGACCACCTCGGCGCCTTTCAGAGCTTCGTGCTGATGCCTCTCACCTTTCTGTCGGGCGTCTTCTACTCCGTAAAGAACCTGCCGCCGATGTGGGAGACCATTTCGCGTTTTAATCCGTTTTTCTACATGACGGACGGCTTTCGCTACGGGTTCTTCGGACAAAGCGACTTCAACGCGTGGGTGTCCTTGTCCGTCGTGGCGGCGGCCGCGGTGGCGTTCACTGTGATCGCCACGTGGCTCTTCGTGATCGGCTACAAGCTAAAGCGCTAGCTGCAGGCCTGACGCCTCGCATAGCTACTGCGGCGTTCTCGCTGCGCAGCGCCAGCGCACGACGCCCTGAATTCGCTTGAGGTAGTACTCCAAGAACTGAACCCCAACGGCTCGATTGGGGATGCGAAGCGCAAAGCGATTGCCGGGCACGAAGGTGAGAAAACCCAGATAAACCAGTGCCGACAAAAGTCCATCTTCATCCAGCGCCTGATGATCATTGAGATTTAACAACTGCAGGCGGCCGCTCGGGAAATCAATGTTTTCCCCCTGCAGCGCCCGAACCAGCGTCTGTCGAATGAAATCTTCGCTGCCTCGCCGGAAGACGGCCTCCAGCGTCATCAGAGCATGAGAAAAGACCGTGGCAGCCATGTCGTCGGGCTCCCGATTGTTTCGCTGTACGAAATCCAAGTAGTAAAGACACATCGCCGCATTGAAGACTGTCGCTCCCGCATCAGCATTGAAGCAGTAGCCGGCATGCCACGTCTTCATGCGATCAAGCACTTCCTCCTCGCCCTGACTGTGCTTCGACAGATCCAGCAATCGCGGGATCAGGCTCCGAAGCTCGCTCTCTGTGAAGCCATACATTTCAGCGAACACCGAATCGAGCGTGCAGTCAGCCGCCCAGTCAAGCCCCAGAGGCAACGCCGTAACGCCCGTGATGAACACCCGTTCCACCGTCCCCTGCACCATCTCCGCCTTGATGCTCGCATAAAACGCCTTCACCAGACTGCCTTTTGTCGTCAGCTTCTCAAATTGCTCACCGTCCTCCGCTAGCATCTCGTTGGCAAACTGATCGTACGCATCGATGAGAAGACAAAGCTTCCCGTCAAAGCGTCGCACAAAAGCCTGCATGAAGTCCGTCCACAAGACCGGAGCCGACACGTGCTCGCGATCCAGAACGGCACAGCCTTCATCAAATCCATAGCGCTGACAGAAATTGCCCAAGCCCCTTTTCACCTTGGCGACGAAATCCGTCGTCAAGTGTCCCGGACTGATGCCGGAGAAGTCGAACTTCACGACGTGAAACCCGCTTGCCTTCTCCGTCCGATGGGCTTCGATGTAGGTTCCGGCGAAGTTCGGCTCAAAATCACTGGCAGCCGCCTTGTCGTAGTAGGCAGCCAGTGTTTCGGTAAAAAGCGACTTTCCAAAGCCGTCCGGACGAACCAAAAAAAGGCACCTCGAGCCGTATTTTTCCAACGCTTCTATGAAGCGCGTCTTGTCGACATAGGCGTAGCTGCCTCGGCGAATCCACTCAAAATTCGCGTCACCGTACGGCGCAAGAGACTTCACCTTCGTCATGCCGCCCCCGCTCAAAACTCCACTTCGCCATAGTCGCCGCCAAAGCCGCTGTCGTTGGCAATGACGCCGTTGAAGCCCTCGTCGGGCTCGGGCACGACGCCCGCCGCAGCGTCTTCAAACTTGTGGATGATCCCCACAACGTCCGCGCCGTAATGCTCAAGCTTCTTTTCGCCGATGCCCGAAATCCCCACCATCTGGCTCACGGCGTGGGGTCGCTTCTTCGCGATCTCATTCAGCGTGGCGTCCGTAAACACGACATACGGGGGCTTCCCAAGCTCCGCAGCCTTCGCCTTGCGCCACTTCTTGAGCTCTTCAAAAAGCGCCATGTCGCTGTCATTTAATGCGTAGAGCTCCTTCTTCGTGCGGCGCTTCAAGCGCATTGCCGTTGAGAAACGACGCATGCTGATCGTCTCACCTTCCTTCAACAGTCCCTTGACGTTCCCCAAGGCAAGAACGTTGTAGTGATCAGGATCCACCGTCACCATGCGGCGAGCGAGAAGCTGCCGCAGCAAGCGCCGCCAGACATCCTGCCCCACATCCGCCCCAATGCCGAAGGTGGACAGCGTGTCGTGTCCTTCTCGAAGCACCTTCTCCGTCTTTTCGCCCCGGAGCACGGCAATGATGTGCAGCGCGCCAAAGCCGTAGCCGCTTTTCTTGATGCAGCGATAGATGCAGCTCACGAGCTTCTTGGCGTTCTCCGTAGCGTCAATCACCTCTGGCGGCTCGACGCAATTGTCACAGTTTCCGCAGTTTTCCGGCGCCTCTTCGCCGAAGTAGTTGAGGATCATGCGCCGGCGGCAGTTCACGGTTTCCGCGAGCGCCAGCATGGAGTCGAGCTTCCCGGAGCTGCGGCGCTTGTAGATTTCGTCCGCATCACTCTGCTCAATGAAGCGAAGCTGATTCATGACGTCCTTCAGGCCGTAGCACATCCACGCATCCGCGGGCAGACCGTCGCGCCCCGCGCGCCCCGTTTCCTGAAAATAGTTCTCGATGCTCTTTGGCATGTCGATGTGCGCCACAAAGCGCACGTCGGGCTTGTTGATGCCCATGCCAAACGCAATCGTCGCGCACATGACGAGGCCGTCCGTATTAAGGAACCGCTCAAGCCGCTCCTGCCGCACCGCCGTCTCCATCCCGGCGTGGTAGCTCGTCGCATTGATGCCGTGCGCGCACAGGTAGTCCGCCGCCATTTCCACCGTCGCACGCGAAAACCCGTAGACGATGCCGCATTCACCGGGATGCTCGCCCTGGATGAAGTCCACCAAAAGCTGCAGCGCCCCGTCTTTCTCCTTGGGCTTTTCCACAACGCGGTAGCGGATGTTGGGCCGGTCAAAGCTTGCGATGAAGCGCTGCGGATTCGTGAGCAGCTTTTCACAGATTTCTTCGCGCGTCGCGGTGTCAGCGGTCGCCGTCAAGGCAATGCGCGGCACTTGCGGCCACTGCTCTCGCAAGACGTGAAGCGCTCCGTATTCCGGTCGGAAGTCGTGGCCCCACATCGAGACGCAATGCGCCTCGTCAATGGCAAAAAGCGAGATGTCAAGCTTCGCCAGAAAGTCGAGCGTTGACGGCTGCACCAGTCGCTCAGGCGACACGTAGAGAAAATCCAGGCGCCCCGCATACGCATCACGCCGCACGGCGATCGCTTCTTCGGATGAGAGCGTTGAATTCAAGAACGCGGCGTTCAACCCCAATTCCTTCAAGGCGCCTACTTGATCGGCCATGAGGGCGATCAAGGGCGACACCACCACCGCCGTTCCCGCGCGCATCAGCGCAGGGATCTGGTAGCAGAGGCTTTTTCCCCCGCCTGTGGGCATGAGAACCAGCGCATCCTGCCCCGACACCACGCAGTCAATGATGTTCTTTTGAAATCCGCGAAATGCCTGCAGGCCGAAAACCGTCTCCAGCACCTGCTGCGCCGACTGAAACCGCTCGCTCAACTTTCTTCTCCTTTTGCGCTCAAAGCTTCGTGAGCGGCTTCACTTTTTCTTTTGCAGACGCCGCCGCGGCGCGCCGAAAAAGCCGAGGCATTTTAATGAGTTCCAGACCTCCCCTTCAGACTCCTTCGGCGGGGCCGTTCTGTGTCGTTTCGCGGGGCACATTGCGTGACGCGCCATGCCGCTTCTGCCAAGTCGAAGCAGACAAAGAAACAACGCATCTCTCATCAAACCATGACAAATTTGCGGCCATCAATCCCTTCACGCCATTCGCAGCTGACGAAGAAGAATCCGCGACTCCCCGTCAAGCCCCGTCCTCACTGGCCTCCCAGGATTCCCCGCCTCCCAAGGCGGCAGCAGAAAAACCTCCTGCAACGCCCAGCGAAACATGACAGATTTACGGCTGTCAGCTTCCCCAAGTCCTTTCCAGCTTCTCAAGAAGAAATTTCCAATGCCGCCTCATCCCCCGCCAGCATTGGGCTGCGCCGATTTTTTGCCCCCCACTGCTTCAGGGATGCACTTACCGTGCAAGCCCCGTCGAACTATGACAAATTTACGGTCACCGTCTTTCGCTTGCAACCTCAAAATGACGCCGGCCGCCGAAGGATTCTCCCCTCGGCGGCCGGCCTTTGAGCAACTCAGTCAAGACTTGGCTGCAGCGCCTCCCGTCACCACACAGTCTTTGCGACAAAACGCGATGCCATAGAGACACGTCTTTCCACAGCGGAATTTGTCGAGCCGCTCCGTGTAATGCTTGTCGCAAATCTGTTTCAGCGCCATATCTGCTGCGTCATACAGATCATCCTTCTTGCTGCAGCGTTTGATTTCAATGACCACTCCGATGCGGCGAGTGCCTACTCCCGAAAAGAAAACAATGTCAGCAAAGCCGTCCCCGGCTTCGCCATTGGACACAAAGTCCCCCATCGGCAAACCTGAACTCGCAAAAAGCGCCGTCAGAAAGCCGTGATAGTAGCTTTCGGCAGGCGCCCTGGTGGCCGCATCTCTGACCGATACATATCCCTTCAAAAGCGGCACCAGCACTTCAGCCATGCCGTCCGCATCTCCCGCAAGAGCTGCTTCAACCAACTGCTTTCCATGCTGAGAAAAACGGGCGTCCTCTTTGGAGAACCGCTCCTTTACATTTCGGATGAACGTATCACGAATCTCGTCATTCGGAATGCGAACTCTATACTCATTGGGTTCTATCAGACGTTCAACCACCGTCAAATACCCCGTAAAGAGCAACAACGTCCAGAAGTCCGACGACCGATGCAAAGCGAAATCGCTGTACGTCAACTTGTCATTGATCGTGAGATCAACGGATCCGCCGTCCACCAATGATTGCATCCGATCCGCATCTTCTTCGGCAAGAAAACCCAAGAATTCACGAATGGTGTCGGAGCTGCCGGTTCCGTCCCAGTAATTTTCCGGGCGGTACGTCTGCGGATTCTGACTGCAGAGCGCCGACTGACAGAACTTGATGACGTCCCAGGGACAGAATATGTCGCGTCCCGCAAATCGATATCCGTCATACCAATGCTTGACATCTTCAAGCCTGTTGGACAGCCCGTAATAATCCAGCATGCCCGTCACCTCGTCGGGCGAGAATCCTATGGCCTCGCTCAAGACCACGTCTTCCGAGCAGACCGTATTAATGCCAGGGTTGTTGAGTCCCGTGAAAATGCTCTCCTTGCTAACCCGCAAACACCCGGTTAACACCGCTTTCCTGAGATACACCGCATCCGTAGAAGGATCCGGCTTCAGCGCATCTTCAAGCAACGGCCTGACCAGACCGATCATCTTGTCGTAATACCCTGCCGCTGTCGCCTTTGCCAACGGAACATCATATTCATCAATGAGCAGCACCACCTTTCGATCGTGGTGACGGCAAAGGCACGACACTAAAATTTGAAGAAACTTTTGTGCCGTCGTCTTGTGCTCTGGATCTGCCAAATAATCAAAATCCAGGCATCGCGTCAGATTCTGCTTGTCCAGCGCTGACAGCTTCGAGCTATTCAAAAGATAGCCGTGCTGGACACAAGTCGCAACCACCAAAGACGCAAATTTTTCATACGCCTCCCGGTAGTCTTCTCCATAAATGCTCTTCATGGAAAGAAACACCACCGGAAACTGCCCCATATAGGCATTGCAGAAATCGCGATCCTTCGTGATTTCCAACCATTCAAACAGACTCTCCGGCGCCGCTGCCTGATGTCCCCGGCCTTCTTTGTTTCGAAGGAAGCGCGCCATGGTATCCATGAAAAGCGTCTTTCCAAAACGTCGCGGCCTCGTTATCAAAAGCACCGACGAATTCTCCATCATGACGGACTTGATGAAGCGCGTTTTGTCAACGTAATAGCACCCGTTCTGAACCATTTCCTGAAAATCCTGAATGCCGGCAGGAAGCGGTTTTTTCTCAGTTTTTCCAAGCAAGCGTTGATCCATCCGGGGCCTCACAAAGTGAATTCAAACCACGATGTTAAGAAAGAGGACTGACTCCTCCGTCTTGGGAATATCGAATCAGTATACCAACACAAGCCTTCCATAAACGGGTGCGCTTTTGTTTTTCAACGATTTTTTGCAATCTTCCTTCGCCGCGCATCACCCTACAAAAGCACAACGGCCGCCGAAGGCATTCCCTCGGCGGCCGGTCTTCTCAAAGCATCAGCCGTCAGCGCATCAGAAGCGATGTTCTTCTCCGCCCTCGTAATCCACGGGCTTTGCGCTCTTGCACGGCTTGATCACGAGACTCGGATGCGTTTCGGAAGCGTCCGGCAAGGGAGCGATCGCCGCCAGCGTCCCGTGCTTGCGCCGCAGCTCCTCGATGTCGCCGAATTCAAGCGCCCGCTCGGGGCAGCTCTCCACGCACACGGGCTGCCCGCCCTTTGAAGTGCGGTCAACGCAGCCGTCGCACTTTCGCATCTTCTTCGCGGCTTTGTCCAACTGCGGCGCCCCGTAGGGGCAGGCCGCCGCGCACATGCCGCAGCCGATGCACCTGGCCGTGTCAATGACGACGAGACCGTCCTCCTCGCGCTTGTGATGCGCCTTTGTGGGACACACCTTCACGCAAGCCGGATCCGCACACTGATTGCATCCCATGGAGATGTAGTACGCGAAGATGTTCTGGCGCCACGTGCCGTCCCAGTTCTTCTTCCATTCACCGCCCTCGAACTCCACGACGCGGCGGAAATTCATGCCAACGGGGGTGTTGTTCAAGTCCGCGCACGCCACGGAGCAGGTGCGGCAGCCCGCGCAGCGGGTGGTGTCGATGTAAAAGCCTTTCTGTGTCATTTCGTTCTCCCGCTTCTTCAGGCCTTGCGGACCTCAACCAAGATGTTGTGCTGCGCGTTGCCCTTGGCGTAGGGGCTCGGGCGATGCGCGGTGAGGGTGTTGATGCACCCGCCGACGTCAACGCGCTTTCCGTTGATCATCTTCGGGTTGTACCAAGCGCCCTGCGGGATGGTGATGACGCCAGGCATCAGACGCGGCGTGACGCGCGCGGGCAGCTGCACAATGCCGCGGTCGTTGAAAACCTGCACCATGTCGCCGTCCGCGACGCCGCGCTTTTCCGCGTCGATCGGGTTCATGAAGACGACGTCAGGATGAAGATCACGCAAGTGCGGCAAGTTGTGGAACGTCGAATGGATGCGGCCGTGACCGTGGAACCCGAAGCACTGCAGCGGATACTTCTTCGCCGCCGGATCACCCGGCATGTCCCACGAGCTCCAGTAGACGGGGATGGGCGAAATGACGTCGCCCTTGGCGAGCTTCCAGTCCGCTGTTTCCTTGGCGAGACGCTCGGAGTAGATCTCGATCTTTCCCGAAGGCGTCTTCAGCTTGTTTTTCTCCGGGTCCTTGCGGAAGGCTTCGAGCGCAATCGGATCCTTGCGATAGTGCCACACCTTCGCCATGCCGTTCTTCCAGAACGTCTCAAAGTCCGGGAGCTGCGGCACCTTCTTGCGAGTCTCCTCGTAGCACCAGCGCACCCACTCTTCCTGCGTGCGGCCTTCGGTGTACTTTTCCTCAAGACCGAGCTTGGCGGCAATCAGGCGGCAGATCTCCCAGCTCGGCTTTTCCTCAAAGCGCGGCTCGATCGCCTTTTGAATGGCAAGCATTTCTGCGACGTCGCCATGGCTGCCGCCCTGGCAGGCCGCATCGGTCGTCTCCGGTCCCAGCGTATCAGGGAGCAGAATGTCCGCGTAGCGGCACGAGGGCGTCATCATGTTGTCGCAGACGACGAGGAATTCGAGCTTCGTCTCGTCCTGCAGCACCTTGTCCGTCCAATTGCAATCGCCATGCTGGTTGATCATGGTGTTGCCGCCGGAATTGATGATCATCTTGATGTTCTGCGTGAGCTTCTCGGCGCCCTTTAAAGCGTCCGTCTGGCGCGTCATCTCCTTGCCGCGAAGAATGGCATCCGTCCAAAGGTAGACGGGAATCGTCGCCTTCACGGGATTCTTGCCCACCGGGAGGTACACCGCGGGGAAGGATGTGTTCCCTTCGTGCGCCCCGGTGCTGGTGCCGGGCAGCCCCACCTGCCCCAGAAGAATCGGCACCATGGCGATCGCGCGACAGGTCTCTTCGCCGTTGGCCTGGCGTTGCGGGCCCCAGCCCTGCGACACAAAGAGAGGCTTCGTTTTGGCCATCGTGCGGGCGAGGTTGCGGATGACATCCACCGGGATGCCGGTGATCTTGGCCGCCCACTCCGGCGTCTTCGGGGTCTTGTCCTTGCCGTGGCCGAGAATGTAGCTCTTGTAGTCGCTGTTTTTGGGCGCCGACGCCGGCAACGTCTTTTCGTCGTACCCCACGCAATACTTGTCCAGGAACGCCTGATCAACCCAGCCCTTCGTGATGAATTCATAGGCGAGCGCCCCCACGAGCGCTGCGTCCGTCCCCGGACGAATCGGCACCCACTGGTCAGCGCGAGTGGACGCCGTATCCGTGAAGGCAGGATCGATCACAATGATGCGCGGACGCTTCTTCGCCAACGCCGCATCAATCTGGAACCCCTTGCCGCCGCCCGAGGGGCGCGTAACGAGCGGATTGTTCCCAAAGAGCACGTAGAGTTCGGCGTTGGCAATTTCCGAAGGAAGCGACGACGGACGACCGCCGTAGGTCATCGGGAAAGCCGCCGAACCTTGGGCGTTCGAGTACGAGCCGTAGTACTTCAAGAAGCCGCCCATGAGGTTCATGAGGCGCTGCCACGCACGACGCGAGCTCACCAGCGACTGCTGCCCTGAGCAGTACTGCCAGTAGATCGCCTCATTGCCGTAGGTGTCGCGAATGCGCTTCCATTCGCGGGCGATGGTGTCCACCGCCTCCTCCCATGTGATGCGCTCGAACTTCCCTTCGCCGCGCTTGCCCACGCGCTTCATGGGGTACTTCAAGCGGTCGGGCGAATAGATGCGCTCGCGCATTGAGCGGCCGCGCTGGCAAGCGCGGATCTGACGGGGGCCCAAGGTGTCGGGTTGCGTGTTGTCCGTTTCGATGCGGATCACCTGGCCGTTCTTCGTGTAGCAGCGCACGGGGCAGCGCTGGCCGCAATTGATGACGCAGGCGCACCAGGAATAGGTGCCGTAGTCATCCATGGCCGCTGCCACAGCCTTCGCAAGCGGCGACAGAGCAAAGCCCGACGCTGCCGCAGCCGCAAGAAGCGTCCGGCGGGAAATCGAGAAATCCAGCATTTTTTCCTCTCCAGAATCGTTGGGGCGCAAGGCGCTTGCGATCCTGAAAACAGGTGGCGCCTCGCTTTGTTTTCGAGGCGAAATGCTATCGGGAGACGTTTTCCTCCACTAAACGGATTTCTGACAAGTGATACGCTTTTTTGGACAAAACGCCACTCATCTTTTCCTGAGCAAGGCCGCTATTCACCGCTCACAGCGAGCGTCACGCTCGGCTCCACCGGCTGCTGGCGCTTCACGTATTCGCCCGGCGTCACGCCAAAAATTCGCGCAAAGGCGCGGATGAAGGCAGAGACATTTTCAAAGCCCGCGCGCCCCGCCGTCGCTTCGACCGTCCTGCCACACGCAAGGTCTTCCAAGGCGTAGAGCATCACGCCGTGCAAAAGCCACTGGCCAAACGAAAGTCCCGTCTCCTTCAGCGTCAGGCGCGACAACGTTCGCGCGCTAGCGCCAGCCGTCGCCGCCATCTGGTCCGCTGTGAGACGGCGAACCTCCGGCACAGCCAGTTCTCGGAAGATTCGCCTCAGCCGCTCATCCCCTGGCACGGGTGCAAAGCCCCGTGGAATCCGCGGCGCGGCCAGCACCTCTTCGATGAGGATGCGCGCAAGGCGCTTGGCGTGAATGCCTTTTTCCGTCGTGCCGTACACCGCCGCAAAGTGCTTCATCATCTCAAAAGTCATGGGATTCACAAAACAACGCATCGGTTCTGCCGGCATGCGGCTGGCGACTTCAGGCGCAATGTGCAGCGACACCGACGTCGTATCCGTCGTCTGCACCACATTGTGCCGGCAGCCCGGCGGCACCCACACCGCGCAGCGGGAGGGAATCACCACGAAGCCGCTTTCGAGCTCAATGCCGTAGCGTCCCCCCGAAAGTCGCAATCCGATCAGCCCCGTCGGATGCGTATGCAGCCCCTGGCGACCGGCCGCGCCCGTCGTCGAAGAGAAGACGACCGAAAAGGCGTAGGGCGCCGTGTCATCCAAATCGACCGACTCAGGCCAGGCGACGGGACGGGAGGCAAGCGACATGTTTTTCTCTCCAGCGATGGGACCGCCTTCATCTTACGCGAGAAGCCTGTCGGCTTTGCCGCCTCACAAGAGCTTCAACCCTTCCTCAGGATGCGTTGCAAGATACGCCCTGAGATGCGCCCGAATGCCGTCCTTCATGAAAGCCGCCTGCGGCAGAAGCTCCGCCTCGCGTCGACTGAAAAAGGCGCCCGTGAGCGGCGCAAGATGAAAAACGGACGCCGGCACCGGCGAGAGCCATCCCGAATGCAAAGGCGAGCGGGCAATGCAAAGCGGTGCAAAGCCCAGCGCTTCACTTTCCAAAAGCAACGACTCAAAAACGTGCACATCACAGTAGGTGACGGGCTTCGCTCGATCAAGTCCGCAGGCGGCCGCCGCTTGCGCGAGATTTTCCTCCACCAAAACGCGATTTTTCGTCGTCACAAGCCACTCATAGGCCGCCAGTTCCGAAGCCTTCGTTGCAGAAAGCGCCGGATGTCCCGCGTGCGCCACGAGACCGAAGTCCGCCTCGTACAAGGGATCGCACGCGAGGTTCGTCAGCGCCCGCTGCGCGGAGTCGCTCGCCAAAATCAGCGCCAGATCGAGTTTTCCCGCCTGAACCAGCGGCAGGGCTTCGTTTAAAAGCCCGCCCGTAAATTCCAAGGCCGTGTCGGGAAATTTCTGCCGAAAGTCCCGCACCGACTTCGCCACCACGGATGGCGGCAGCGTGGGCGCCACCGCCATCCGCAACGTGCCGGCCCGGCCAGCGACAACGTCTTCCATCGCCTTGCCCGCTTGCTCCAGCTCCGCCGTCACGCGTCGCGCATAAGGCAGCAGCCGAACGCCCGCGGAACTTAACACCAGACCTTCCGTCGTTCTCAAAAAAAGCCGCGCGCGACAGGCCTCCTCCAGCTGCCGCAGGCTCTTCGTCACCGCAGGCTGCGTGAGGCTCAGCTCGCGAGCCGCCGCCGTCACGCTGCCCGCTTCAGCGATTTTGAGAAAGATCTGGATCTGCTGCAGCTTGAATCGAGTCATGGCGGCCGGCGTCGGAGAAAAAGCCTCGGAAAGCTTCATTGTAGGACCGGCCGATGAGCGCCTCAGTCAAATGTTGCAAGGGCCGCCGTCACATGCGCCGCTGCGCCGCTCACCATCGCCGCATCGTCGATCAGGAAGCGGTCGGAATGATTGATCGTGCCCTTCGTGCCGGGCTTGGCGACGCCCAGCATCAAAAAGGACGACGGCACCGCCTGCGCGTAGAAGGAAAAGTCTTCGCTGCCGCCCGGGTTGAAGTCGGTCGACTCCGCCGGCAGTCCCGCCTCCTTCATCGCCGCAAGATACGCTGCAGTTGTCTTCGGATCGTTCCACGTCACGGGATACATTTCGATGATGCGGGCATCGGCCTTCGCCCCCGCCGCAAGCGCCGTATGCTCCGCCACTTCCGGAATGCGCTTCATGAAGGTGTCGCGGATCTCCTTTGTGTTGGCACGGATCGTCCCCAGAAGAGTGCCCTTCCCCGGCATGACGTTTGCCGCTTCGCCTGAGGTCATCTTGCCCACGACAAGACTCCCGGTGCCCGCCGCAATGTTCTGGTTGCGCGCGATGATCTGCTGCAGCGCCACCAGCGTCTCCGCCGTCACGTACGCGGCATCCACGCCCTCCCAGGGCGCCGCCCCGTGCGACTGCTTCCCGGTGATGTTGATTTCAAACACGTCGGCGCTGTTCATGGCGCTGCCAGTGCGAACGAAAATCCGCCCCGAGGGCAGATTCCCCGCTACGTGCATGCCGAACATGTGGCGAATGCCCATCTCCTTAAGAAGACCGTTCTTCACCAACGCGTCAGCTCCCGTAAGCGGCACCTTCGCTTCCTTCAGACGATTGTGAAGCGAGTCCCCCTCTTCCGCGGGCTGAAACACAAAAACCACCTTGCGGTTCACTTCCTTCTTGTGCGCAGCAAGAATTTTCGCCGCGGTCAAGAGCATCGTCATGTGCGCGTCGTGTCCGCACATGTGAGAGACGTCCGTCTCCTCGCCCCACATCTTGCCTTTGGCCGTCGAAGCGTACGGAAGTCCCGTGTTCTCCTTCACGTTCAAAGCATCAATGTCAGAGCGCAGCCCAATGGCATCCCCCTTCTCGGGGTTCAGAATGCCAATCACCGCCGTCGGCGCATCCTTCCAGCCCGTGATGATTTTGTCCACACCATAGGACGTCAGCAGCCGCACGATTTCCTTTTGCGTGTTGTATTCCTGATTGCCAAGCTCCGGCGCCGCATGCAGCTGGTGCCGCAACTCGGTCATGGCAGAAAGTTCCTTCTGGGCATCCGAGAGCACCCAGGAAGGCATGGCGGCGGAAACCGAAAATGACCAGACAGAGACAATCGCCGCTGCGGCGGCAGTAAAGCGAGAAAGTTTCATAACGCAGACAAAGAAAGAAGTTCAAGAAATCGCCGGCGAAGTCTTTCGCCGGCCTCTTCAGAGTCTACGTATCAAATTTTCGTTAAAAACCAAATGTCATTATGATTTTTATTCAGCGGCATGACATTTGGTTATACCTTCATCCGGCCTTGCCCGATCAGTCCCGAATTGTCTCAACGTTGTCCTTGCGCCGCGTGTCCACCACGAGCTTGAAAACGTCAGGGCGCGCGTAGTGTCCGGACACGTCAAGGTCGTAGCGGGCGCGAAGAATCTCGTCCGTTTCGATTTCCGCCGTGAGCAGTCCCTCCTCGTGGTAGAAGGGTCCCGCGAGCATGTTCCCCTGCGGATCCACGATGACTGAGCCGCCGCGCATCAATTCGTCCTTCGGATTCCAGTGCGGCACCTCCACGCCGAGCGTCTCCGGTGGCGGCAAATACTGCACGGCGCACACCACGAAGCATCGCCCCTCGTGCGCGATGTGGCGCATCGACGCCTGCCACACGTCCGTCACGGCCACCGTCGGCGCACAGTAAATCTCCACATCCTGGCTGTACATGTAGGTGCGCAAGAGCGGCATGTGGTTCTCCCAGCAGATGCAGGCGCCCGCACGCCCCGCCTTCGTCTCCACCACCGGCAAATAGGAGCCGTCGCTGTTGCCCCAGATGAGCCGCTCGGACGCGGTCGGCATCAGCTTGCGGTGCTTGCCGACAAGCCCTTTTTCCGGATCGTAGAAGAAGGCGGCGCAGTAGAGCGAATGCGGCGTCTGCTCAATGCATCCCACCACAAGCGACGCGCCCGTGCGCGCCGAGAGTTCAGCCAACGCCCGGCTTTCCTCGCCGCCGTCACGAATGGCGTTCTTCCAATAGTCCCGATACTTGTCGCGCCCCTCTTCCGTGCGATACCCCAAATACGTGCCGAAGACTTCCCCCTTGGGGTAGGACCCCAACAACGCCTCCGGCATCACGATGAGCTCCGCTCCTGATGCCTTGATTTTTTCTTCGTAGGAAAGAATCTTCTCCAGCGTCGCCGCCTTCCCCTTCGGGTCTGATCCCAGCTGCAACGCCGCCACCACATGCTTGCTCATGAATGTTCTCCATTGAACGATACCCGACAGGTATCAATGAAAGCCATTCTCTCGCTCGATAAAATCGACGAAAAGTCCTTTCCCATGGATTCTGATATGAATAAAAGCGATATCACCCCGCTCAACCTCAATGCGCTGCGCGTCTTTGCCGCCGTCTTTGAAGAAGGGAGCGCCTCGCGGGCGGCCATCCGCCTCAATGTCACGCAGTCCGCCGTCTCCGCCACGCTGCGCGAGCTGCGAACGCTCTACCGCGATCCCTTGTTCGAGCGAACGGGGCGCGGCCTCTCGCCCACGCTTTTTGCGCGGCAGATCGAACCCGTCATTTCGGAAGCGCTCGCGCAATTGGACGGCACGCTGGGGATTTACGCCGGACGTCAGGGCCTCTTTGAAGGCCGCTGCGTCACGATCGGGCTCTCGGACGACTTTGAAATGGCGCTGGGACCCCACCTTGTGACAATGGCCAAAGAGCTTCTGCCCGCGGGGCGGCTTTGCTTCAAGCAAACGAACACGCAGCTTGTGACCGACATGCTCCTCGCGCGCGACATCGACCTCGCCATCACGGCGGGCGGCGTCGCCAGCGAAGCCCTGAACCACGTATCGGTGGGCACCGGCACCTACGGCTGTCTCATTGATCCCGCCGTCTTCACCGAGTCCCTCACCTTCGAGAGCTACATCGCCCACGAGCACATCCTCGTGAGCTACGGCGGCTTTGTGGGCGTCGTGGACGACGTTCTCGCCTCGCTCGGCGCCCGCCGCACCGTGCGCGTCTCCACCTCACATTTTGCGGCCGTCCCCTATTTTCTTTACGGCACCGACTCCATCATCACGCTGCCGCGGCACGCCGCCCGCGCCATCGCCTCCACCACCCGCCTGCAGTGCCACGACTGTCCCGCGGACTACCCCAGCTACCCCGTGGAGCTTGCATGGCGGCGCACTGCCCGACGAGACCCCGTGCTCACGAAGCTCATCGAAGCCTTCAGTCATCGGCTTGCTTTGAAGCTCTGACGTTTCCCCGAGTCAGAAAACGCATCGGCCGCCGAGAGTTCTCCCGGCGGCCGATTCAACCCACATCCGTCAGCCTCTACTCCTCATCGTCTGCGACGCGCCGATACTTCGCGTTCGCCTCTGCCTCAAGCCGAGCCGCACGCTTGCACGCCGCTGCCGTAAAGAGCACGTCCGACGACGAATTCAAGCCCGTCTCGCAGGAGTCCTGCAGCACGCTGATGATGAAGCCCACGGCGACGACCTGCATGGAGACGCTGCTGTCGATGCCAAAGAGGCTGCATGCCAAGGGAATGAGCATCAGCGAGCCCCCCGGCACGCCCGCCGTGCCGCAGGCGCATACGGAGGCGAGGAGCGAAAGCAGGATCGCCGACAACAGGTGCACTTCAATCCCCATCGTATGGCAGGCGGACAACGTCAGCACGGTGATCGTGATCGCGGCGCCCGCCATGTTGATGGTAGCCCCCAGCGGAATCGACACGCCGAAGGTGTCTTCGGGAAGCTTCAGCTTGCGGCAGAGATTCATGTTCACGGGGATGTTCGCCGCGGACGACCGCGTGAAGAACGCCATCACGCCCGACTCGCGCAGCACCATGAAAGTGAGCGGATACGGATTCTCCTTCGTGCAGTACCAGACGATGATTGGATTCAGCACGAGCGCCACAAAGGCCATGCACCCCAAGAGCACCCCCAGAAGCTGCGCGTATCCCATCAGCACCGAAAAGCCTTCAGTTGCCAAGGTGCTCGACACAAGCCCGTAGATGCCCAGCGGCGCGCAGCGAATCACGATGTGGACGATGAATTCCACGCCCGCCGCCACGTCGTTCAACACCTCGCGAGTGCGGTTTGAGGCCTTCTTCAAGGCAATGCCCAGGCCGGCGCCCCAAGCAAGAATGCCGATGTAGTTCCCGGTGAGAAGCGCGTGCACCGGATTGTCCACGACGGAAAGAAGGAGCGTTTTGAGCACGTCGCCCACGCCGCCCGGCGCCGCGGCCTTCACGCCTTCGGCCGCAAGCTGAATCGTCACCGGAAACGCAAAGCTCGCCAGAACCGCCGTCACCGCGGCGCAGAAGGTGCCAACGCCGTAGAGGGCGAAAATGGGCTTGATCTGGGTGTCGACATTCACATCTTGATTTGCAATCGCCGCCGAAACAAGCACCAGCACCAGAACGGGCGCCACCGCCTTCAGGGCGGACACAAAGAGCGTGCCGAGAAAACCCAGATCCACGGCAAGTCCCGGCGCAAAGTACGCCGTGAGGCAGCCAAAAATGAGCGCAATCACAATCTGGCGAATGAGGGAGCCGCCCATGATGAAGGGCATTGCCCGCGTGAGAAGCCGCTTTCGTTCCTTTTTCATTGATTTGTCTCCAGAGGAGGCGCCGCTCGCCGCCCCGAGAAAAGGACGCGTCCAGACAAGGAATGTCCGGAAAGCTGCCGCCGCAAATGGGCGAGAGAATACGGCAGGGCCTTCAAGAAAAGCAAATCTGATCAATTCTTTGAAAAAGAAATCTGACGCGAAGTTGCGAAAAAGCCGGCCCGAGGACACCCTCAAGCCGGCTTTGGGACGGGCCGTCACGAGACGGCTGCTCGTCACTTCTTTTTAGGCGTACTTCTTTGCTTCCGCTTCTTCAAGGCGCTTTGCGCGCAGGCACGCCGCCGCCGTGAAGAGCACGTCAGACGACGAATTCAGCGCGGTTTCGCAGGAGTCCTGCAGCACGCCGATGATGAAGCCCACTGCCACGACCTGCATCGCCGAGCCGTTGTCGATCCCAAAGAGGCTGCAAGCGAGCGGGATCAGCATGAGGGAGCCGCCCGGGACACCCGCCGCGCCGCAGGCGCAGAGCGAAGCCACCACCGAGAGGAGAACCGCCGTCAGGATGTCCACATGAACGCCCAGCGTGGCGCAGGCCGAGAGCGCCAGCACAGTGATCGTGATCGCTGCGCCCGCCATGTTGATCGTGGCCCCCAGCGGAATCGATACGCCGTAGGTGTCTTCGGGGAGGTTCAGCTTGCGGCAGAGATTGAGGTTCACCGGAATGTTCGCCGCCGACGAACGAGTGAAGAACGCCATGACGCCCGATTCACGCAGCGTGGTGAGCGTGAGCGGGAACGGGTTCTGACGGGTGCAGGCCCAGACGATGAGGGGATTCAGCACCAGCGCCACAAAGAACATGCAGCCCAAAAGGAGCACGAGAAGCTGCACGTAGCCCACGAGCGCGCCAAAGCCTTCGGTCGCAAACGTGTTGGAAACGAGACCGTAGATGCCGAAAGGCGCAAAGCGGATCACGATGTGGACGATGAATTCCACGCCGTCAGCGAGGTCGTTCAGGGTTTCGCGGGTGCGGTTCGAGGCCTTCTTCAAGGCGATGCCGAGGCCCACGCCCCACGCGAGAATGCCGATGTAGTTGCCGTTCAAAAGCGCATGCACCGGATTGTCCACGACGGAGAGGAAAAGATTCTTCAGCACCTCGGCGATGCCGCCCGGAGCCGCGGCCTTCGCGCCTTCGGTTGCGAGCTGAATCGTCACGGGGAACGCGAAGCTTGCGACCACTGCCGTCGCCGCCGCACAGAACGTGCCGATGAGGTAGAGCACCAGAATGGGCTTGATGTGGCTGTCAGCATTGATGTCCTGATTGGCGATGGCAGCCGACACCAGAACCAGCACGAGCACAGGGGCGACCGCCTTCAGGGCGGACACGAAGAGCGTGCCCAGAAAGCCCACGTCAACCGCCAGGCCCGGCGCAAAGTACGCCGTCAGAGCGCCCAAAACAAGCGCAATGACAATCTGCTTCACGAGCGACCCGCCCAGAATGAGCGGCATGGCACGGTGAAATAGGGTCTTTTTCTTTTCTACCATTTTTATATCTCCGTTAGCAGTCGGCGCCGAGCTTCCGAATGGAGCTCATTTCGAAGTCCAGGACATTGATTCTTCTGGCTTTTGGCACTCAGAGAACCCGTCCGACGGCTGGCCGGAGATCCCTCCTTTCGGAAGCGCCTCTCCACCTTTTTCCGCCGATGCTTCGCGCGCTGCGGTTCGTCACATCTCTGAGAATACGACGGCCGCACCTGAAAAAGCAATCAAAAAAGTCGTTTTTAGGCACTTGTTCTTAGAAAAATCGACGGTTTAGACCGAAAGGAGGAGTCGCGGACTACGACACGGCGCCCGCCACGGGATGCGGGGCGCGGCACGCCTCTGTCCACGATAAAATTGCATGATTCCCAATTATTAGCGCCTCCGATTCAGGAATTTTTCATGGGCCACTTTCTCAATCCCGGCAACGACGGCTTTGCCGCTGTTCTCAAGAATGACGTCTACGTCGACAAAACCGAATTGATCGCCTTCATGAACCGTCGGCTCGGCTCGAACAAAAATCTGGTCTGCAGCACTCGCCCTCGCCGATTCGGCAAAACCTTCGCCGCCATGATGCTGTCCGCCTACTACTCTCGCGGCGCAGACTCCTCCGCGCTCTTTGAAAATCTCGCCATTGCCAATCCGCCCGCAACGGACCCTCAGGCCGTGCGTGAACAAAAGATTGCCGACTATCTCAAGCACTTGAATCAATACGACGTCATATTTTTGGACATCGTTAAATTTACATCATATTGTCCCAACAATATCAACAATACCATCTCCATTATCGAACAGCGTGTGACAGAAGAGCTGCTGGAGGAATTCCCTGACATCGTTCCTGACGACACGAAGTCTCTCTCAGAAAAACTCGCCGCCATCAGTCGAAAAACCGGTCGAAAATTTTTCATCATCATTGATGAATGGGATGCGCTTTTTCGGGAAGCAAAAAACAACGAGCCGCTCCTTGACCAATACATCAAGTTTCTTCGCGGACTCTTTAAAGGCGCTGACGTTGCCAGCTACCTGAAAGGGTGTTACCTCACAGGCATCCTGCCCATCAAAAAATACGGCACCCAGTCCGCTCTCACGGATTTTTCAGAATTCACCATGGCAAAACCAATGCAATTGGGCGAATTCATCGGCTTTACCGAAAAAGAAGTCAAATCGCTCTGCGAAGCGCGGGGGCTGGATTTTGGTGAAATGCGCCGTTGGTATGACGGCTACCACTTCGAAAAGACAGGGCACGTCTACAACCCCTGTTCCGTCATCGATGCCGTGGAGTCCGGCATTTGCGATTCTTACTGGACGGCGACTGAAACCTACGAATCCCTCAAAAACTACATAGAACTCAATTTCGACGGCCTGCTCACGTCGATTACCGACATGCTGGGCGGCGTGCGGCAAGCCATAGACGTCTTGAGCTTTAAAAACGATCTGTCATCCATCCAGAGCCGCAACGATGTTCTCAACCTGCTCATACATCTGGGCTATCTCGGATACGACCAGAAAAACTCTCAGACCTACATTCCCAACGAAGAAATTCGTCAGGAATTCGTTCGAACACTTCGAGAAGGCTCCCGTCGGGAGCTGGTAAAAGCGATTGAGCTTTCCGACAGACTGCTCAAAGCCGTTCTTCATGGCGATGAGGTAGAGGCTGGTCTGCTCATTGGCGAAGCCCACAACGCCAATACCGCTCCCACCTTCTACAACAACGAGCAGGCGCTGCGCTCCGTCATCGTCATGGCTTTTCTTACGGCAGTCGACCACTACCACCGTTTCGAAGAGGTGGCGGGAGGGCGCGGCTATGTCGATCTTTGCTTCATTCCACACAAAACGTCAGCCAAGCCTCCCATTCTGGTTGAACTGAAGTGGGACAAAGCCGCCTCGGCTGCCGTCAGCCAAATGAAAGAAAAGAATTACATCCATGTGCTCCATCAGCACGGCCTCTCTGGCGAAGCCGTGTTGGTCGGCGTCGCCTACAACGCCAAGACGGGGGAACATCTTTGCCACATTGAAAAAGTTCAAATCTGACCCGAAGTCCGTTACGCGTAGAACATCGGGTTCTCCTCCCGCAGCCGCGTCTGCGTGCGCCGCTCGTGCTCAGTGAGCCAGTCAAGCAGCACGCGCACGCGGCGCTTCTCGCAGGCCGCTTCCGTGGCGTACACAAAGCAGGAGGCGTTCTTTCGGCGCCAGCCTGGCAGCACGGGCACAAGCTGTCCCGTCTTGAAGCCTTCAGCACAGTGGTAGAGCGGCATGTCGGGCACGATGCCGCCGCCAAGAATCACCGCCGATCGCACGGAGCTCAGGCTCTTGAAAGTCATCACGCTCTTCCAGTGCAGCAGAATGCTCTTGCCGCCTTTTTCAAGACTTTCCGTCGGGATGCGCGAGGGCGCCTGCGTGATGATGCCGATGTGGTTCACGAGATCCAAGGGGTGCTGCGGCACCCCATGCTTCTTGGTGTAGAGGGGCGACGCACAGGGAACAAACGGCATTTCGCCCACATAGCGCGACACGAGTCCCGGAATCGGCGCATCAGGACCGTAGCTCACGGCAACGTCAATGCGCGGCCCCGTCTCATTTTGAAAAAGCGCCGGCACGCGATCCGTGAGATCCAGCAGCTCCAGCTGCATGTCAGGGTAGATCTTCAGAAACTCCACGAGCGCCGGAGCGATTTCCATGGGTCCGATGCCGGCATGCGCCGCAATGCGCACGACGCCCTTCATGTCATCCTTGTCGCCCTTCAAGTCCGCGACCATCTCGTCGTGCCTTGAAATCAGATCCTCCGCCTTCTGGCTGGCGCGCTGCCCCAGCTCGGTCAATTTCATCGTCCGGCCGTCTCTCCCGAATAGCGGCAGTCCCAGCTCCATTTCGAGCGCCTTCACCGCCCGGCTCACCGTGCTGGGCTCGCACTGCAATTTCTCGCAGGCGGCATTCACGCCGCCCGCGCGCACCACTTCGCAGAAAAGCCGCCACAAATGCAGATCGTCCGTCTTTGTCATTGGTCGCCTCTTGGGAAACTTCCGGCGCTCACGGCGCCTCTTTTGCAGTATACGCAACTCACCGTTGCCGTCCGCTCGTTGCTCGCAACAGCGGCGATCGTCAGAATGCCCTTCACCATCCCACTAGGAGCGCTTCATGCATTCTGTCATTCTCAAGGGCGGACTCGTCGTTGATCCCAAAAACGGCACCCAGTCCGTCGCCGACGTCGCCATCGAAGACGGCCGCATCGCCCGCGTCGCGCCAGAAATTTCGGCGCCCGCCAAAGAAACCATCGACTGCACGGGACGAGTTGTTCAGCCCGGCATCATCGACACTCATCTGCACATCACCATCACGCCCGCCGCCTACGCGAGCGTCGTCGCCGCGGGCGTCACGACGTGCCTTGACATGATGGGCCCCACGAAGACCGCGCTTGACGTCGCAGGAACGCCGCTCGCGTGCGGGCTCAACGTCGCCGTGCTCAACGCCGTCATTCCAGACCAAAACGTCACGGGCCGTGATCCTTCGGCCTCGGAGCTCGCCCGCTTCATCGAAGAGTCCGTGGAAGACGGCGCCTTCGGCGTGAAGCTTCTGGGCGGCCACTTTCCGCTCACGCCGCGCGCCTCCGCCGACTTCTTCCGGCTCGCCGACGAACGCAACGTCTACGCCGCCTTCCATGCTGGCACAACCGCCACGGGATCCCACATCGAGGGGCTCGAAGAGGCCTTCCGCCTCTTTGACGGCCGCCGCGCGCATCTCGCGCACATCAACGCCTACTGCCGCGGACACCTTGACACCGAAATGAACGAATGCCGCCGGGCGGCAGACCTGCTCAAAGCCCATCCCGAAGTCGTGTGCGAAAGCTACGTCTCGCCGCGAAACGGCGGATCACTCCAGTTTCTGCCCGACGGCCTGCCGCACTCCTTGGTCGTTCGCAGCACCATGAAGCATCTGGGCTACGACGTGAGCCGCGAGGGCGCGCATCAGGCGTTTCTTGACGGCATGCTGGGCGCCGTGAAGGAAAAGGACGGCTTGATCGAACTTGTCACCGGCGAAGCTGGCTTTCAGTGGAACGAAGCGCATCCGGGCTGCGGCATCTCCTTTGACCGCGTGAATCCCATCCTGCCGCGCACCTACTTTGCCACCGCCCGCCGCAACGACGGCACCTTCCTGGTGGACGGTCTCTCCACCGACGGCGGCGGACTCCCCCGCAACGTCATCCTCGCGCTGGGGCTTTCGCTCGTAAAGCTCGGCGGCCTCTCCCTCATGGACTTTGCCGCCAAAACGTCGCTCATCCCGTCGCGAATGCTGGGGCTTGCCAGCAAGGGGCATTTCTCCCTCGGCGCCGACGCGGACATCACGGTCTTTGATCTGGAGCGCCAGCAGCCCGTCGCAAGCTTCATCGGCGGCGAGAAAGCGCTCTGGAACGGCCGTCCCGTGCACCGCCCCGGCCGCCTCATCACGACGGAAGCGGGCGCTGCCGCCGCGCGTCGCGCGGGCATCAATCCCCTCGTCGTCGCAGGCGGCATTCCTACGCTCAACCGACATTTCTGACAACCCGCCGGCGGCAAAGCGCCTGCTTTCGTCGCCTTTACATATTGATCTTCAGCAACAGATTCACGGAAGACGTCTTCAGGACAAACCCCTAATCATTGCCAATCAAGCAACGAAACGCTGTCGAGCGAACAACGCTTGCAACCCGCTCATCGCCCTGTTCTTCTGAAATCGACAGCTTGTGCGGCTCAATCGTTGCGAGTTTTGCAACAGATGGTCGCGTTTTCCGTCTTTTTCCGCCTTGCTGTTTCTGAAACACTGACGATCGGCCGCCGAAGGAAAAAGAACGACACGGCCCCCGCAACCATCAATCACCACAAGGAGTTCCGATCATGACCTGGCAGATCTGGCTTGCCATAGCAGTGATCATTCTGACCGTCTACGGTCTTGTGAAGCGCTACGAAACCCGCATGCTGCTTCTCGTCGCCGGCTTCATCATGTGCATCGCCGCAGGCGACCCGATGAAAGCCTTTCAGGCGTTCATCAAGGGAATGACCAACACCACGCTGGTCCCCGCCATCTGCGCCGCGATGGGCTTTGCCGCCGCAGTGTCCGCAAGCAAGTGCGACCAGCACCTCGTCGCCGCAGTCGCCAAGCCCTTGAAGAAGCTGGGCGGGCTCCTCATCCCGGCCGCGACCCTTCTCACCTTCGCCATCAACATCGCCATCATGAGCGCCGCAGGCACCGCCGCCACCGCGGGCGCCACCTTCATTCCGCTGCTGCTTCGCGCCGGCATCCGTCCCGCGGCCGCCGCAGCAGCCGTGGGCGGCGGCACGATGGCCGGCCTCATTCTCAACCCGGGCTGCGCTCACGACATCTTCATGGCGAAGATCTCCCACATGAGCGTGATGGACTTCATCATCTACGCCGCCCCCTACATCGTGGGCCTCGTGGTTCTCACGGTCGTCGTGAACACGCTCCTCATGATTCTGAAGAACAAGGACCATCAGGCCGCTGACGAAGCGAGCCAGGTCGAAGTGAAGGACGTCGCCGAATTCAAGGTGAACTACATCAAGGCTCTCGTGCCGCTCGTGCCGCTTGCCGTGCTGCTCGCCGCCACCGTGTGGTTCCCGAAGGCTGGCGTTGACGTCGTCGCCGCCATGCTGATCGGCATCCTCGTGATGGCGATCGTCACTCTCGTCAACCCGGGCGAACTTTCCAAGGCCTTCTTCAAGGGCTGCGGTTCGGGCTACGCCTCCGTGATCGGCCTCATCGTCGCCGCCGGCGTCTTTGCCGCAGGCCTTCAGGCAACGGGCGCCGTCGCCGCCTTCATCGACTTTCTGAAGCATTCCAACGCCTTTGCCCGCTGGGGCGCCGCCTTCGGCCCCTTCCTCATGGCGCTTGGAACCGGTTCGGGCGAAGCCGCCATCTGGGCATTCAATCAGGCGGTGACGCCGGAAGCCGCGAGCTTCGGCATGACGCCTGAATCGCTGGGCCTTCTTGCCATCATGGCGGGCCAGTTCGGCCGCACCGCAAGTCCGCTCGCGGGCTGCATCATCATCGTCGCGGGCTTTGCCGCCGCCGATCCGATCCAGGTCGCCAAGCGCCTCTTCCCGGGCATGCTGGTGGCACTCATCACCGCCGCCATCATCCTCGTCTGACCACATAAACCCAAGCCGCCAGGACTGCCTTCGTTCGGGCGGCATAAAAACCAAACCAAGGAGTTTTCTCATGAATCAGCTTCGCCTCATTCCGGTCGCCGCCGCGGCCCTGATGGCTCTTTCCGCTCAGGCTGCCGACGTTCAGATGTTCGGCTTCTTCGACCAGGGCCTCTCCTACGTGCATGAAGACCTCAACCAGAACATGGCCGCTCCGCAGGGCCAGAGCATCAAGAAGCCCCTTACCGTCGATGCCAATGGCAAGGTCGCCCAGGCCGGCAACCGCTCAAGCTTCACGCAGGGCACGGGCAACGTGAGCACCTGGGGCATCAAAGGCAGTGAAGACCTCGGCAACGGCACCAAGGTGATCTTCCACTTGGAATCGGGCTTTCTCGCAGACGACGGCACGATCTACGGCGGCAAGAACCAGATCTTCGAGCGCGAATCCTCCGTCGGCATCGAATCCGCCACCTGGGGCCAGCTGAAGTTCGGCCGCATGCCTGCCCTCACCACGGGCTCCGGCACCACTGGCATCTTCAACAGCAAGACGAATCCCTTCGGCGCCGGCTGGGGCAACATGACGGGCGGCTGGAAGTTCGTGGGCACGCTCGCCGCGGCGCGCCATGACAACATGATCAACTACATCTCGCCCTCCTGGGGCGGCCTGAAGCTGCACGCGCAATACTCCTTCAAGTCGGCCATCAATGACTACGAAGAAGGCACCTCTCAGGTGAACCGCTGGGCCGCTGTCGGCGCTAGCTGGACGGGCGAAAAGTTCTATCTCGCCGCCGCAGCCGACTGGCTCAACGCCGCAAGCTACGGCGCCGGCAAGGAGCAGGATCGCGACGCCTACAAGGTCTTGGTGGGCGGCCACTACAACTTCGATGCGTTCAAGCTCTACGGCTCCGCGCAGTACATGAAGAACATCGCCTACATCGGCGGCTACTCCACGAAGGAAGTTGCCCCGCTCGCGCAGGGCCAGGCTTGGAACGATCAGAAGGGTTTTGAAGCCTGGGCCGTCGCCACGGGCGTGGACTTCAAGGCCGCTGGCGGCACGGTGAAGTTCTCCGTGGGCTACGGCGAAGGCGAAGACCAGAACCTCAAGGACCACAACAAGATGAAGCGCGCCAACGTGGGCCTCGGGTACATCTATCCGCTCTCCAAGCGCACCTCCATTTACGGCATCACCGGCGCCTTCTGGCAGGACGCCGACTGGCAGCAGGATGACATCACCGCGCATGAAGTCATCATCGGCCTGATGCACCGCTGGTAATTTCATCGAAGGGGGCCGGCCGCATCGGCCGGCTTCCGCTCCGTTTTTCTTGCTTCACTCGCTTTATCGGACAGAACACAACATGCTCGGAATGCACATGGGGAAAGTCCCCTCGCCCTGCGCTCTTGAAGATCAGGAAGGCGCCCCTCGCCGCCGCGACACCTGCGACTGGCTCTTTGACATCAACCGCGCGAGCCTCATCGCCAATCTGAAGTCAGGCCTCATCGACAAGCCGCTCGCGCAGTCCATCGCCCAGGCGCTTGACGCCATGGAAAAAGACTGGGAGGCCCCCGGCGCCGCGCGTCCCGAGCTCTACATCACGTTTGAGCCGGAGCTCTTGAAGCGCTGCGGCATGGCGGCGAGCATCCTTCACGTCGGCCGCTCGAGCCAGGACATCCTCGCCACCGCCAACGCCGGCCTCAACATCGATCGTCTGGCGCGCCTCGTTGCTGCCGCGATCGACGTTCTTCAAGCACTGCAGACAGTGGCTGAGCGCGAAATCGACGCCGTCGTCCCCGCCTACACAAACGGCGTGCAGGCGCAGCCCACGCTCTTTGCGCACACGCTGAACGCCCATCAGCAGGCCTTCTTGCGCGACGCCGACCGTGCCTTTGAATGCATCAACCGATTTGACGCCTGCCCCATGGGCAGCACCGTCTGCAACGGCACCGGGTGGCCTCTTGACACCAAGCTCATCGCCAAGCTGCTGGGCTTTACCAAGCCCTGCGACAACGCCTACGACGCGGGCCAGATCTCCGGCAACGACCTGCCGCTTGAGGTGGCGCAGATCGTCACCTCCCTCATGGTGCACGTGAATGCATTCCTCGCGGACTTCATGACGCAGTACGCCCAGCCCAAGCCCTGGATTCGGCTGGAAAGCACGAACGGCGTCTACCGCTCAAGCGCCATGCCGCAAAAGCGCAATCCGGGGCTCGTCAACGACTGCCGCCGCGACGCCGGACTCGTGATCGGCGAAGCGCAGGGCGTGCTGATGCGCGTGCAGAACCTCGCCTACGGCATGGCCGACGCCCGCGACTGCCGCATCATGGAGTCGCTCGCTGACGACGCCTGCATCGTGCTTCGCACCTTCGCGGGGATTGTGCAGACGATCGCCGTCGACCACGAGCGCGCCCTCGCAGAACTCAACAGCGACTGGACCTGCACGCAGGAAATCGCCGACCGGCTCGTGCGTCTGGGCGGCATCGACTTTAGAAGCGGCCATCGCTTTGCGAGCCGCCTCGTCACCTGGGCGCGTGAGGAAGGCGTCACGCCGCCCGCGCTCACCTGCGCTGACGCCCGCCGCCTGTGGCAGGAGTTCGTGAGCGCCGCCCAGCAGGATGCCGCCGAGAAAGCCGCTCAGCTCCCCAGCGAACTTCCCTTGGACGAAGCGACCTTCATGGGCGCCCTGAATCCTCTGGACATTCTGAAGGCCCGCGCCACGTCCGGCAGCGCCAGCCCGAAGGAAACTCAGACGCTTCTTGGCGCCATGCGCTCGCAGGAAACGTGCCTTCGGATGCACCTTGACACGCTGCGGCAGCGTCAGGAAAGCGCCTGCGACCTTCGGCGCCAGCTCCTCTCAGAAGCCCTCGTCTGATCGACGACTCACCAAGGAACCTTCTCATGTCCCTCACCCGAAAGCGCTGGCTCATCCTCGCCCTCGCCTGCTTCGTGAACCTCTTCGTGGGGTCGATCTACACGTGGAGCGTCTTTGCGACGCCGCTCGCGCAGCAGATCGGCGCCGCCACGGGCGCCTCGCTCACGGCGGGCGATCTGGCCGTCGCCTTCAGCCTTGCCAACGGCGTGGGGCCCATTCCCATGATTCTGGGCGGCTGGGTCACCGACCGCTTCGGGCCCCGTCTCGTGATGATCACGGGAGGCCTCATGATGGGCGCGGGCTTCTTGATCGCCGGCCCCGCCACAAGCCTCGCGCAGCTCCTGGCGGGCTACGGCCTTCTCTTCGGGCTGGGACTGGGGCTCGTCTACGGCTGCACCGTGAACAACACGATGAAGTTCTTTCCGGACCATCGCGGTCTCGCGGGAGGCCTCACCACGACGTTCTACGGCCTGAGCTCCGCCGTCATCGCCCCCGTCGCCACGTTTCTCATTGCGGACTTCGGCGTGGCGCACGCGATGGAAATTCTGGGCTGGACGTTCGGCATTGTCATCGTAGCCGGGGGGCTTTTGTCCTCCACCTGCCCCGCGGGCTTCATTCCTGAAGGCTACACGCCGCCCACGAAGGGACTGGACGCCGCCGGACGAGACGCTGACTGGCTTCAGATGCTGAAGTCACCCCTCTTCTGGCCGATGCTGGGACTTCTGCTCTGCGGCGCCGTCTCCGGCATGATGATCGCCTCCAACGCCTTCACGCTCGGCCGCAACGCCATGGGCCTCACCGCGGCCGCCGCAGCCTCCGGCGTCGCCTTCTTCGCCTTTTCCAACACGGGCGGCCGGCTTCTCGCGGGCGTTGCCTCCGACTACCTCGGCCGCACGGGAGCGCTCGCGCTGGGCTTGGCGAGCGCCATCCTCGGCATGGGGTGCCTCGCAACGGCGAGCCACGACGCCATCGTCCTTTTCTACGTCGGACTCGCCGCCGTCGGCCTTTCCTTCGGCGCCTTCATGGGCGTCTTCCCGGGCTTTACCGCGCAGGAATTCGGCACCCGTCACAACAGCGTGAACTACGCCATCATGTTCTCGGGATTTGCTCTGGCGGGCGTCGTCGGCCCTTCGCTCATGAACCGCCTGCACGACGCCAGTCTTGCCGCCGCCTGCGCCACGGGCGCCGCCCTCGCCGCCGCGGGCTTCCTTTTCATCCTCCTCTACCGTCGCGTGAAGCTCGCTCGCTAAGCTCTTTTTCTACTGAAACTCAATCGACATCATGATCACCGTTCCCGAAGCACTCGAAGGCGCTGAACTGATGGACGTCGCCGTCACCGACGCCCGCATCGACACCTTGTCCGGCATCTACTACGCGCAGATTCGCAATCTGCGCGCCATGCACCCACTCAAAATGACGCTCCTCGTGCCGCGCACGACGCAGAAAAAGCCTGCCGTCATCTACTTCCCGGGCGGGGGCTTCGTCTCCACAGACTACGAAAAGTTCGCCGAAATGCGCTGGGCGCTCGCCCGCGCAGGCTTTGTCGTCGCCGCCGCCGAATACCGCGTCGTCCCGACAAAATTCCCGGCGATCGTCGAAGACGGCAAGGCGGCCGTGCGCTGGATGCGCGCCCACGCCGATGAATACGGCGTCGATCCCGATCGCATCGGCGTTCTGGGCGACTCCGCGGGCGGCTACGTCGTGCAGATGCTGGGGACGACCAACGGCGAAGCCGGCTGGGACAAAGGTGACTTCACCCACGTTTCGTCCGACGTGCAGGCGGTTGTCTCCATCTACGGTTTGAGCGACCTTCTCACGATTGGCGAAGGGTTCCCCGCCGACGTGCAGGCCATTCACAAGTCGCCCGCCGTCACCGAAGCGCTGCTTTTAAACGGCCCCGCCTACAAGACCCCCGGACGCGCCATCGACGAACTGCAGGACGCCGCCCGGCACGCAAGCGCCATCCATCACGTAAACGGCACGGAGCCTCCGTTTCTTCTGATGCACGGCACGGACGATCCGCTTGTAAGCCCCATGCAGTCTCGGCGCATGTACGAGGCCCTGAAGGCGAAGGGCGACGACGCGGAATTCGTCATGGTGAAGGGCGCCAAGCACGCCGACCTTGTCTGGCATCAGCAGCCCGTGATCGACCGCGTCCTGGCCTGGTTCAAGGCCAAGCTCGGCGATCCGCAGGCCGTGCCCTTTGAAAAGCTCTGATTTCTTCCTCTGGGAGAGTTCTCCAACAAGTCCCTTGGACTTTTGCCCGCGCCTTTTGGTCTTTTTCGGCGCGGGCTTTTTTCTTGTCGTCACCCCCGATCCGTTTTGGGCAAAACCGGCTGCCCAGTCTTTCACGAGCTTTCCTCACGGCGCCCAATCGCTCCTGGCTTTTCACAAATCCGGGATGACAAGGTCTTCATCGCGGTTCCTCTGCCGCACTGACGCCGGGGACGCCTCTTCACCAACGCCTGCGCAAGCGCCGTTTTCACGGCGTCATCCCTTGTTCTGCTGCGTCATGCTGCATAACCGAAGCCATCACCAAGACAGTGGTCTAAGCGTGTCTGTTGTTTTTCTACAAATCCACGGCAAATCCGCCATGAACCGTATTTGACAACTTTTGCCGGGGGGGGGTAAACTTTGAAAACGATGGATATTTTCCTTATCTATCATTGCAACTCATGATTGATGCTGCAATACCAGCGAACATAGGTTGCTTGTTACGAAATGATGCAGGCCGAGGGGCCTGACAAAGGATGAATCATGAAAAAGACTGCGATTGCATTGGCGGTAGTGGGCGCGTTCGCTATGGCGGCGAATGCTGCACCGACCACCACGTCTGAGACTCAGGCAAAAGATGGTTTGATTGTTACCACCAAAAAAACAGTAAAAGATATTAACCCTACACCAATTTATTCCCCGTTTTTGCTTCCAAAAATAGCCGGTCTCCATATCGATGTTTAGAGAGGGTTAGCCTGCCTTTTTCTTGACTGCCTTAGCTGCCTTTCTAAGGACCTTTTGCAT
>CAVJBF010000009.1:35119-48194 GCA_963647785.1 Acutalibacteraceae bacterium | reverse complement strand
TCCTCTGTGGGCGGCAAGGCGGGTCTGAAGTACGTCTTCTAACCCCTAGCTGCTAGCGCAGCAATCCCCTCGCAAGGCGGGCGGCGGAGCAATCTGCCGTCCGCCTTGTCTTTCTCTTTCTCCTCGAATCCCGCGGCCTAGCAGCGCCTCCCACCGGCAAAAGAAAAAGACCGCCCGCCCCGCCGTTTTCCAACGAGGCACAGGCAGCCTTTTCCAACCTGAAAACTCGAATCCACCGCGGCAGTTTTCTGAGCGGATTGAGCGCCCGCAAAA
The DNA here is from genome assembly GCA_963647785.1 of Acutalibacteraceae bacterium. GTDB lineage: Bacteria > Pseudomonadota > Gammaproteobacteria > Burkholderiales > Burkholderiaceae_F > Duodenibacillus. Next base: position 47,921 of record CAVJBF010000009.1, on the reverse strand, counting down.
AACGGGAGCCGGCCCAAACACCGCGCTCCCGCCTCTTGCGCCGTTCAAACGACTCAGAACGGCAGCTTTAGCGACGCATCCACCGAGAGGAGGAAGTCCCCGAAGCGCTTCTTGATGCGCTCCAAGGCTTCTTCGCTGTCGCCTTCCACCCGGAGCACCACAACAGGCGTCGTGTTCGAAGCGCGCGCCAGGGCAAAGCCGTCCGCAAACTCCACGCGCACGCCGTCAATGAGAATCACGTCCTCGGCGTCCGGAAAATTCGCCTTTTCCTGCAGCTTCGCGATAAGCGCCTTGTTTTCGCCTTCCAGCATCGGAATCTGCAATTCCGGCGTGTTGACCGCCGTCGGCAGGTCTTCCAGAACCTTCGAGGGATTTTCAGAGCGGCTCAGAATTTCCAACAGGCGGGCGCCCGCGTAGACGCCGTCGTCAAAGCCAGGCCAGCGGCCGTCGTTAAAGAAGAGGTGGCCGGACATTTCGCCCGCAAAGGGCGCCCCCGTCTCACGCAGCTTCGCCTTCACCAGGGAATGCCCCGTGCAGCTGATGACGGGCTCGCCGCCTCGCTCGCGAATCCACGGCACAAGGCGGCGCGTGCACTTCACGTCGTAGATGATCTTGGAAGCGGGCCTGGCCTTCAGGATGTCGTCCGCAAAGAGCATCATCTGTCGGTCGGGGAAGATGATCTCGCCCGACTTCGTCACGACGCCCAGACGGTCCGCGTCGCCGTCAAACGCCAGCCCAACTTCGCAGTCCGTGGTCTTCACGCAGTGAATGAGATCCTGCAGATTGGCGGGCTTACTCGGATCGGGATGGTGGTGCGGGAACGTGCCGTCCACGTCAAAGAAGAGCTCGGTCATCTCGACTCCGAGCGCCGTGAAGAGCCGGCGCACCACGTCGCCCGCGACGCCGTTGCCGCAGTCAAAGGCGACCTTCATCGGGCGCGCAAGCTTCACGTCCTTCGTGATCGTAGCGAGATAAGCGTCGACGACATCCTGCTTTTCAATCGCCGCAGGCGTCGCCACGGGCTTGCAGGCGCCCGAAACGATGGCTTCGCGCACGGCGGCGATGCCGTCGCCAAAGAGCGTCAGGCCGCCCATCATCATCTTGAGGCCGTTGTATTCAGAAGGGTTGTGCGACCCCGTCACCGCAACGCCCGTGCCGTTCTTGAAGTAGTTCGTCGCAAAGTAGAGAACGGGCGTCGGAACCCTGCCGATGTCGATCACGCGGGTGCCCGCAGCCGCCACGCCCTTCATGAGCGCCGCAGAAAGCTCCGGCCCCGACGTGCGGCCGTCGCGACCCACGCAGAAGCTCTCAATGCCCTTTTCCCGGGCCCACGTGCCGAGCACCAGACCGATTTCATAAACCACTTCAGCCGTGAGGGTCTTCCCCACGATGCCGCGGATGTCATACGCCTTGAAAATGCTCTTGTCGGGCGTCATCAGTTCTTCCTCTAAACCATTCAACAAAAAGGGCCGACGGGGAAGGTCGACCCTGAATGCTGGCATGTTAGCGCAATCCGCCGAGCCTTCTCAGAGGCTCAGCGGTCAGCCGCTCAGCCGAGCGCGGCGCTCGCGAGCACCGCGGCGACGCCGCAAAGCCCGAGCGGCGCCATTGTTCGCAAAACGCCCGCTTTCGCGGCAAGCGGCGCAAGCCATCCCGTGCCGCCCAGCATCGCCTCCGTCGCCTTCCACTGGCGCACGGCGCGGCAGCAAAGCGCTCCCAACGGCTTTGCGAGCAGAACCCCCAAAAGCGCCGCTGCGGCAAACACGGGCGCCGCCGCGCCAAACCACACGCACATTGCTGCCGCGAGATGCACCGACGCAGAAGACACTCGCTTCATCGACTCCAGAAGTAAGCCCACGGCCAATGCCATCACCGCCGTGGCGCATCCGAGCGACAACGGCGCGGCTTCCCACAGTCCGCCCTGCACGAAGCCGCTTGCGACGCCCCCTGCCGCAAGCACCGCGGCCGCAGCATCCGCCGCCCGCCCCCGCGCGCTCATGCAACGGCCCGCCGCCACCGCGGCCGCGAGAGAAAGGAAAAAGAAGGCTGTCGTCATCACCGGCTCCGTTAATTCGTTTGATGAGAATGATTCTCATTTGCGTGAATTATACGGATCCGCGTCTTTCACGCAACCGGCGGCAGAAAGCCCAGCGCCCGGCGGGCGGCTTCGCCGGGGAACTCGGGCTGTCCGAATCGGGCGCGCTGAAAGTAAAGTCGCCGCCAGTCAAAGTAGGGGCCGGGATCGGTCTTTCGCCCCGGCGCAATGTCGCTGTGGGCGACGACGGCGCGCACGGGATAGCGCTCGCCAATGGCAGCGAGCAAAACGGGGAGCACGCGGTACTGCCGCTCGTCAAAGGGTGCGAAGTCCGTGCCCTCGATTTCGATGCCCACGGAAAAATCGTTGCAGCGGGAGACGCCCTCAAAGGTGCTCGCCCCGGCGTGCCAGGCTCGCTTTTCGGTGCTTGCGAACTGCACGACGGCCCCGGTGCGGCGAATGAAGAAGTGGCTTGAGACGCGGACGCCCCTGAGGCTCTCCAAGCTCGGATCGAGAGAATAGTCAAGCCGGTCGGTGAAAAACGCCTCCACGCAACCCGTGAGAAAGCGCCCCGGCGGAAGGGTGATGTTGTGGAGCACCGTGAGGTACGGCACGACGCCCTCCGGGCGCTCGTCAAAGTGATCCGACGGAAGGATTTCGGCCCCCTCCTCGATCCAGCCCTCGCGGTTGATGACGAACATCACTTCTCGCGGTGCAGGATGTCTTCAAACTTCGCGGCGCGGGCCTTGCCGCGACACTTTTCCGAACAGTAGGCGACGCCGTCGCCCATCACCGCCTCGGTGCCGGGAAAGTGCGTGCCGCAGACGGGACAGGTCTTCATCGGCACGGGCATCGCCGCCTGCGCTTCGCGCGCCTCCCGCCGGGCTTCGCGCCGAGCGGCCCGGTCCGCCGCCTCGCGACGGCGGCGTCCGAGAACGATCACGGCCCAGAGGATGACGGCGAGGCCGACCCAGAAAAGAATGCGTCCCATGTCAGATCAAAAAGAGTTCAAAAATGAGGCGGTAGACAAGATAGGCGACGACGAGAATCGCATAGCCCGCCCAGAACCAGGCGCGCGCCTGCTTGTTGCGCCACCCAAAGAAGTAGCGCCCCACCAGAAGCACGGCAAAGACGAGCCACGCGAGCCACGTGAGCACCGTCTTGTGATCAAAAACGAGGTACTGGCCGAAGGCCTCATTCGTGGCAAAGGCCCCCAGCACCAGAACCAGCGTGAGGCAGAGAAAGCCCAGCAGCACGATGCGATAGAGAATGCGCTCCATCGCCATGAGGTTGGGCAGGTTCGCCACGAGTCCCGACTGCGCCGAAGCCGCCGGATCCTTCAGCTGCCGCTGCAAAAGGGCGAGAAGCACCGCCTGCACGAAGGCGATCGTCATGAAGCTGTAGGCAGCCAGCGCGGCAAGAAGATGCACGCGGAAAAGCGCGCTCCACTTCTCGGCCGGCACGGCTTCGCCCGGGAAGAAGACCGGCATCACGGCCGCCGCGGCCGCCACGATGAGGAGCACCCCCATCAGCCCCGAGACCTTCCTCACCCAGCTCTCCAACAGCGTGATGAAGACCGCAAGCAGCATCGCCACGGAGACGGCCAGGCCAAACCCAAAATGAATGACGCCGCCCGTGCCGCACATCTCGCCCGCCACCGCCATGAGGTGCAGCAGGGCCGCCGCCATCGCCGCCCACCGAAGCTTCGCAAGGTTCATTCCCGTGTCAGGCGAACTCACGGCGCGCACCACGCGGGTGCCGGCGGCGAGATACGCCAGCCCGGCCGCGACGGCGGGAATCCAGCTGATGGCAAACTGCGTCATGACAAACACTCTCAAAAGCGAAAAACCGGCCGTCTGCCGCGCCTCGAAATCTGGCTTCGGACGCCGGGCAGGTTTGCCGTAAAATAGGGCCGCCAAGAAGGAAGGCGCAAACGCCCGCGGGCCCTCGCCTCCTCTTGACTGCGTCAGTACCGATTCTAGTTCGAAACACCCGGCAGAAATCTTAAGACAGCGGCCGAAACGACCAAGGCCGCTCAGCAACCATGCTTGATACGTTAAGTTCCCGTCTTTCCAAAATCCTGAAAACGGTGCGCGGCCAGGCGCGCCTCACGGAAGAAAACACGCGCGAAATGACGCGCGAAATCCGTCTCGCGCTCCTTGAAGCCGACGTAGCGCTCCCGGTGGTGAAGGAGCTCATCGGCCGCATCAAGGAGAAGGCGCTCGGCACCGAGGTGGTGGGGTCGCTCAACCCCGGCCAGGCCCTCGTGGGCGTCGTGGAAAAGGAGCTCACCGCCGTGATCGGGGGCGACCTGCCGGAAGAGGAGCGCTCGATCCGCCTCAACGTGCAGCCGCCCGCCGTCATTCTCATGGCGGGCCTGCAGGGCGCGGGCAAGACGACCACCGCCGGCAAGCTCGCGAAGTGGCTCAAAGAGAACCTCAACAAGAAGGTCCTCACCTTCTCCGCCGACGTCTACCGCCCCGCCGCCATCGAGCAGCTCAAGACCGTGTCCGCGCAGGCGGGCTGCGACTTCTTTCCGAGCTCAACGAGCGAAAAGCCCCTTGACATCGCCCGCAGCGCCATGGACTACGCGCGCCGCCACTTCTACGACGTGGTGATCGCCGACACGGCCGGCCGTCTCGCCATCGACGAAGCGATGATGCAGGAGGTGAAGCTCCTCTCGGACGAATTAAAGCCCGCGGAAACCCTCTTCGTAATTGACGCCATGCTGGGCCAGGACGCCGTCAACACGGCGCGCGCCTTCAACGAGCGGCTCAACCTCACGGGCATCGTCCTCACGAAGACGGACGGCGACAGCCGCGGCGGCGCCGCGCTCTCCGTGCGCTGGGTCACCGGCAAGCCCATCAAGTTCGTGGGCACGGGCGAAAAGCTCACGGGCTTTGAAGCCTTCAACCCGCAGCAGATGGCGGGCCGCATCCTCGGCATGGGCGACATCGTCGCCCTCGTAAAGAACGTGCAGGAGGCGGTGAACATCGACGAGGCAGCAAAGCTCGCAAAGAAATTGAAGACGGGCGAGCGCTTTGACCTGAACGACTTCAAGGCGCAGATCACGCAGATGAAGTCGATCGGCGTCTCGGGCCTCATCGACAAGCTGCCCGCCCAATTCCAGGAGGCAGCCTCTCACGTAAAGGACGCCGACGTCAACAAGCAGATGCGCCGCACCGAAGGCATCATCAATTCGATGACCCCGAAGGAAAGGCGCAACCCCGACCTCATCAAGGCGAGCCGCAAGAAGCGCATCGCCGCGGGCGCGGGCGTCACCGTGCAGGAAGTGAACCGCCTCTTGAAGCAGTTCGAACAGACCCGCGACATGATGAAGAAGATGCAAAAGGGCGGCCTGGGGCGCATGATGCGCGCCTTGGGCGGCCTCGGCCGCGGCATTCCGGGACTGCACCGCTAAGAGGACGCCTCGATGACCGGCGCCTTGCCTGACTGGCTCACCTTCTCCACCACCGACGCTGGCCGCACGGTCTTTGCGTGGGAGACAGCGGCCTTTGCGCGCACCGCGGCCCGGATTTCCGGCGACCGCGCGGTGCAGCTGGGGCTTCCTGTCATCGACGCGCTGGAAAAGAGTCCCATCGGGCATCAGGTGCTCGTCACCGAAGACTCGGTCGCACTCGCCGAAGACGACTGGCGCTCCCCGGTCACGGCGCTCACGAACGCCCTGCCGTTAAAAGACGAGTGCGCCGACCTGGTCGTCTGGCCCCACGGCGCGGACAATCCGGCCGCGGACCCCGCGGGCTCGATGCGGGAGATCAACCGCATCCTCGCCCCGTCGGGCACTTTGGTCGCCACCTTCTTCAACGCTTCGGGGTTCTGGAGCTTGAAGGGGCGCCTCTTCGGCCGCGGCGTTCTGCCCGCTGGCATTGCGCCCCAGAGCACCGCCGCCGTGAAGTCCCTCATCACGCGCGAGGGCCTCTCCATAGTGGGGGGCTTTTACGGCGTCTACGGCGCCGCTGACGGCGGCCGCTCGGGGCTTCTCCCCACAAAGCTCGACTTGGCCGGCAATCGCTGGTGGCCCACCCTGAGCAACGTGGTGCTCCTCGTCGCCAAGAAGAAGGTGCAGGGTCTCACCTTCGTCGGCCGCACCGCATTCGCCGACCGCAAGGTCGCCTCGGGCGCCCTGCAGCAAAACTGATATTTTTTCTCATGGCAGCAACCATTCTTGAAATCTGGACCGACGGCGCCTGCAAATTCAATCCCGGCCCCGGCGGCTGGGGCGTGCTGATGGTCTGGGGCGAAAAGCGCCGCGAAATGTGCGGCGGCCTCAAGTCCACCACCAACAACCAGATGGAGCTTCGCGCCGCGTACGAAGCCCTCAAGGCCGTCAAGCGCGACTGTCCCATCCGCATGCACTTGGACAGCTCCTACGTGAAGGACGGCATCACCCGCTGGATCCCCGGCTGGAAGGCGCGCGGCTGGAAAAAGAAGGACGGCCCCATCAAGAACCTTGAGTACTGGCAGGCCCTGGACCGCGAAGCGTCGCGCTTTACGAACATCGAATGGTGCTGGGTGAAGGGCCACGCGGGCGATCCCGGCAACGAAAAGGCGGACGAGCTCGCCAACAAGGGCTGCGCCGCCGTGCGCGCGGGCGACATCCCCGAAGACAAGCCGCTGCCCGCGCCCAAAACTTCTCCCACTCTCCTTTAAGCGAGCGTCATGCGTCAGATTTGTCTCGATACCGAAACCACGGGCACGGAAGCCGACAAGGGCGACCGCATCGTGGAAATCGGCTGCTTTGAAATCGTGGGCCGCACCTTGTCCGACGACGAGAGCCACGTCTACTGGCAGTACGTCAACCCCGAGCGCGACGTGCCCGCCGAAGCGGTCGCCATCCACGGCATCACAAACGAATTTCTCGCGGACAAGCCGGTCTTTGCCGACATCGCCGACGATTTTCTGAAGTTCGTGAAGGGCGCGGAGCTCATCATTCACAACGCCTCCTTCGACGTCGGCTTTCTCAACATGGAGCTCGCCCGCCTCGGCAAGGGAAAGCTCGAGGACTACTGCCCGAGCATCGTCGACTCTCTCGCGATGGCGCGAAAGATGTACCCGGGCTTGAGAAACAGTCTGGACGCCCTCTGCACCCGCTACGAAGTGGACAGCTCGATGCGAACGCTGCACGGCGCCTGCCTTGACGCGCGGCTTCTTGGCGAGGTGTACCTCGCCATGACCCGCAAGCAGGAAGACCTGATGGAGGAATTGGAGCGCCTCGCGGGCCAGAACATCCACATTCCGGACAATTCGCTGCTGATGGCCGCGACCTGTCCTCCGGAAGACTTGGAAGTGCACAAGGCCTTCATGGAGCGAAACTTCAAGAAGCGCCCGTCCGTGTGGTCCCGCGTGCTGGGGGATTTCGAGAACCTGGATCCCGCCAAGGCGCCGCCCCCGCCGCAAGCCGAGGCTTCGGAATCCGAATCCAAGTAATACCTCAAAGAACCCGCGCAAAAAATGCCGCGGGTTTTCTTTTCCGAGAAGAAAAATCGATACACTCCCGAGACTTCTCTTTATTCAAGCTGCCGCCCTCTTCTCTGCCTTGCGGCGTCCGGGCGGCTTTCTACGGAATTTGACATGATCGAGCTGCAGCACATCACGCAGCGCTACCGCACGCCCGAGGGCAAGGACTTCCTTGCCCTGAACGACGTGTCGCTGACGATTGAAAAGGGTGAAATCTTCGGCATCATCGGCCGAAGCGGCGCCGGCAAGTCCACGCTGGTTCGCTGCATCAACTTTCTGAACCGCCCAACCGAGGGGACGGTGACCGTTGCCGGCCAGTGCCTCAACCAGCTTTCCGACGCGGAGCTCCGCGCCGCGCGCCGCAAGATCGCCATGATCTTCCAGCACTTCAACATCCTCTCTTCGCGCACCGTCTACGAAAACGCCGCATTCCCGCTGGAACTCATGGGGATGAAGGCCGCGGACATCAAAAAGAAGGTGGATCCGCTGATCGACCTCGTGGGGCTCTCCGAACACCGCAACAAGTTCCCGGCGCAGCTTTCCGGCGGCCAGAAGCAGCGCGTGGGCATCGCCCGCGCTCTCGCCGCGGACCCGACGGTGCTCCTGAGCGACGAGGCGACGAGCGCCCTGGACCCCGAAACCACGGTGGCGACGCTGCAGCTTTTAAAGAAGATCAACCGCGACCTCGGCCTCACGATCGTCATGATCACGCACCAGATGGACGTCGTCAAAGAGATCTGCGACCGGGTCGCCGTCATGAACAAGGGCGTCGTCGTGGAGACAGGGTCCGTGATCGACGTCTTCCGCCGCCCGCAGAGCGAAACGGCGCGCGCCCTCATCGGCAGCATCATGGCGCAGAACCTGCCCGAGTCGTGCGTTGCGCGCATCCGGGCGCAGGAAGCGGCGGCCGGCACCGCCTCCACCGCTCACATCCTGCACCTCACCTTCGTGGGAAGCAACGCCACCACCCCCGTCATGAGCGAAGCCTCTCGCGAGTACGGCCTTAATTTCAACATTCTTCTCGGCCAGATCGACGAAGTGCAGGGTGAAGGCTTCGGCACGCTCACCGTGCTCACGCACGCCGAAGCGGACGTGCTCGCCCAAGCCATCGCCTTTCTGAGAAGCCGCAGCGTCATTGTTGAGGAGCTCACGAAAAATGTCCTCTGATCTCATCGTCATGCTCTGGGAGTCGTTTCTGGAAACGCTCCTCATGGTCGGCGTTTCCGGAGCGCTCGGCGCTGCGGTCGGCATTCCGCTGGGCATTCTGCTTTACACCACCGCCACGGGCGGCATCCGTCCCGCGGGCGCCTTCAACAAGCCCCTGGGCTGGATCGTGAACGCCGTGCGCTCCACGCCCTTCATCATCCTGCTCGTCGCGATCATTCCGCTCACGCGCCTCATTGCGGGCACGTCGATCGGCACCACCGCAGCCATCGTGCCGCTCACGATCGCCGCGGCGCCCCTCATCGCCCGACTCGTCGAAACGAGCCTGCGCGAAGTGGACAAGGGCCTCATTGAGGCCGCGCAGTCAATGGGCGCCACCGATCTGCAGATCATCACGAAAGTGCTCGTGCCCGAAGCGCTTCCCGGCATCATCGCCGGCCTCACCATCGCGCTCGTGGCGCTTGTGGGAGCTTCTGCGATGGCGGGCGCCATCGGCGGGGGCGGCCTGGGCGACATGGGCATCCGCTACGGCTATCAGCGCTTCATGCCCGAAGTGATGCTCGCCGTGGTGGTGATCCTCATCGCCTTCGTGCAGTCCATTCAGAGTTTCGGCGACTGGCTCGTGCGCCGCGTGAGCCACAAGTAGCCGCCGCACTTTGCTTCTCTTTTTGCCGCCCGCTGACGCGCTGTCATGCGGGCGGCTTTTCTTTGGGGCTTCGCACGCCGGCAATGTGTTTCCATTCGTCTCGGGCCCGGCGGGCGGAAGGCCCCGCGCCGCAAGGCCTGACAGGCGAATTTTGGGAAGACGGCGATTTGAAAGGCCGCCTTCTATCGCCTTCATAGTTGGGGCGCGGTGTCAAAGCTGATAAAGTGCCGGCATCCGGCGATGAAGCGCCCGCGCCCCATTGAAGCAGGCCCGTCGCCCCCCCTTGATCCTTCCGCAAAGGAAGGACTCAGATACAGGAGAAAGTTATGGCTGAAAACAAGTTTGCCGGCACCAAGACCGAAAAGAACCTCGAAGCGGCTTTTGCCGGCGAATCCCAGGCTCGCAACAAGTACACATACTTCGCAAGCGTCGCTCGCAAGGAAGGCTATCAGCAGATCGCCGAACTCTTTGAAGAAACCGCCGCGAACGAAAAGCAGCACGCGAAGATCTGGTTCCGCCATCTGGGCGGCATCGGCAACACCGTGGAGAACCTGAAGGCTGCGGCCGCCGGCGAAAACTATGAATGGACGGACATGTACGAGCAGTTCGCCCGTGACGCCGAAGAAGAAGGCTTCCCCGAACTCGCCTTCCAGTTCCGCGGCGTGGGCGCCATCGAGCGCGCGCACGAAGAACGGTTCCTGAAGCTTCTTAACAATGTTGAGATGCAGAAGGTCTTCGAAAAGAGCGAAGAAGTCATGTGGCAGTGCCGTGAATGCGGCCACCTCGTGATGGGCAAGAAGGCGCCGGAAGTGTGCCCGATCTGCCATCATCCGCAGGCTTATCAGCAGGTTCGCGCGTCGAACTACTAATCCCGGCTGACTCCTTCAGCTAAAAAAGGCCGGCGGCTCGTCCCGCCGGTTTTTTTCGCCTCAAGGAAACTTCGTTATTTACGGAACGAAGGAATTGGTTACAATAAGGGTTACTTCCATTCACTTGCGAGACCTTCATGACCGACTTCAACCGCGTTCTTCAAATCAAGACAGAACTCGCCACCTTGCCTCAGGGGCGCCTCTCCAAAAAGATCATCAACGGCCGCGAACGCTACTATCTTCAGGGCAGAGAAAACGGAAAGAGTTACACGCGCTACATCAAGAAGGACGTCTTTGACGACGTGATGGCCGCCGTCCGGCACCGCGACGAACTCAAAGAAGAGCTGCAGCAGCTCACGGGCGACAAGCCCGCTCCCCTCATTTTCAAGACGGGCGAAGACGACAACTACCGCACGCGCGTCTTCACAGGCGCCATGCTGCGCACGCTCACGGCCACCTCGGCGCGCTTCAAGCACCGCGACTGCTTTGCCGACCTCGAGCAGTACCTGAAGGACGCCACGCCCGGCCGCCTCTGCCTTGTCACCGGGCTTCGCCGCACCGGCAAAACGCTGATGATGCTGCAGGCCGCCGCTTCTTTGCCGTCAAACGAAACGGCCTACATCGCCGTGCAGCCCGCAGACACCTTCGACGCGCTCCACCACGACATCATGAAGCTCATCCGCGACGGCGTCCGCCATCTTTTTCTGGACGACGTCACGAGTCTTGCGGGCTTTGTAGAAGGCGCCGCCGCCTTTGCCGACCTCTATGCCACGATGGGCGTCAAGATCGTGCTCTCCGGAACGAAGTCGATGAAGCTTCTTTTGGCGGATGCCGGCTGCCTTTTCGGGCGCACGGTCAGCATTCACACCACCTTTCTATCCTTCCGCGAATGCGTTCGGCTCCTGCACGCCCGGTCGCTTGACAACCACTTGCGCTTTGGCGGCACCTTGTCCTTTGACTACCAGTCAACCTTCACGGACATCGGCAACGCAAAGCGCTACCCGCAGGCCGCGCTCGTGGACAATCTCACCGCCGCGCTAACCGACAGCCGGGAGCCGGAAAACTATCGCTCGCTCCTTGAGCTCTGCCAGACAGGAAGCCTCGGCCGCCACCTGGACCATCTTCTGAAGAAGGCGGACTTGGAGTTTCTCAACGCCCTTTTCAAGGACAGCATGTCCCTGCTGCTCCCCAAAGGCGCATCCGAGTCCGCCGCCCGCTGCGCGCTGGCGCGTCTTGATGAGGATGAGAAAGACGATTCGACAGAGAAGCTCACCGCATCGCAGGAAAAAGAACTCACGGACTGCCTTGAAGCGCTGGACTTCATCGCCCCCGGGCTCACCCTGAGCCTAGCGAGCGGCAAGGCGAGTCGCCGCCCGCTTTCTCTGCTCCCCGGGCTGCGCTTCAGCCGACTGCAGTCGCTCATTCATGAGTGGCTCAAGGCCCCGTGCTTTGCTGAACTGTCGCTGGCGGCGCTCCACCAGTTGGGAAAGCAGTTGACGGACGTCGTGCTCGAGCAGCTCATGAAGGATTTGCTGCTGCTCGAAACGCTCAAGTCGCTTCCCAGCGACGGCGCCGAGCATCCTCGCGCCTTTGCCGTGCACGCCAAGTCAGATGACTTTGACCTCGTGATTACAACCGAAGACGGCCGCGGCTGCCGCGTATTTCGCGTCGTCCACCGCACGGAAGCTTCGCCCGAACTCACTCTGGCGTTCACTGACGCCAAGATGTGCGCGGCGATCGAAGCCCGCTATGGCGAAATTAAAGAGAAAGCCGTGATTTATCTCGGAGCAGATCGGACCGATCACGACATTCACTGGATCAACGCCGAAAACCACCTCAAGGGACTGGACAACGGTGCCGAAAATTGATAATTCAAATCAAAAGTTATTGCTTAAATTATGTTCTTACAAAGGAGGATCCGTGACAGAAATTGACAACAAGCCGCAGCCCGAGGGCGACATCGCCACCAAGCAGCTACTGCTCTTCAAAATCATCGACGCCTTGATTCTGAAACTCTGTTGCGCCGAGTTTGCCGCCCTCTCCATCGACGAGATCGAAAAGTGCATTGAACAGCCCATCGCCTTCATGTCCGAACCCGTTGAACCTCAATACGTTTCATCTCGAGTTCGCGGCGAAAACACCGAAGCGCTCGAAGACGGCAACAAGATCGTCTACGACTCGCTCTTCACCGCCGTCTGCAACGGCGAACGCATCCGCATCAACATCGAAGTGCAGGCCGGGCGAAACCTTGGCTACGACATCGAAAACCGCATCGTCTTTTACCTCGGACGCGGCGTCACCATCCAGAAAAGCCGAGGCATCATTCGCGGCACCAATTACGACAGCCTGCAGAAGGTCTACAGCATCTGGCTCTTCATTGATCCACTGCAATCCATGGAATCCTTCCTGGAGCGCGGTGAATTCCGAACCTCTTGCCAGCACCTTCCTGACGGCCCCGTAGTTTCAACCCAGTCGCCTGCCAGCCGCAAGTTGCAGTACGCAAAGCTCCACCTGCCCAAAGGCAACATGCAGGCCGCCGACAAAGACCCGCTGAACATCCTTGGCGTCCTCTTCCGAAATCGCGGAGTGCCAGGAAAAAAGCAATTCCTT
>CAVJBF010000009.1:0-34839 GCA_963647785.1 Acutalibacteraceae bacterium | reverse complement strand
CAGCAACGGTTCAGTCTGATCATTTGCAGCCGGCTTGACCTCTTTCATTCGGCTCAAAGCGAACCTTTTTTCAGATACGCTTGAAGCCCTGAAAAAAAGGTTATGCCCTTTTCCGAGGCCGCCTCCCCCATCGAAGCGGCCTCTTTGCTGTCTGTGTTCTCGGCCTACGTCTGCTCCTGCGACCGATCCATGCGCCGCATCCAGCGGCTGCCTCGCAGTCCCAGCAAAAAGAGGCTCCCGCGGAAAGAGAGCTCCGTCACCATCGAAACCCACCCGCCCTTCAGCCCAAAACAGGCCGCCGACAAAGACCCGCTGATCATCCTTGGCGTCCTCTTCCGAAATCGCGGAGTGCCAGGAAAAAAGCAATTCCTTGAAAAGAACGGCATATTTGTAGACGCACCACTTGAGGAGGCATTGGAAACCATGTACACCATCGAAGACAGCATCCGCGACGAAGCGAGAACCGAAGGCATCGAACAAGGTCGCGCAGCCAATCAGCGCGAAACTGCTCGCAACATGTTGACTGAAGGTTGCAACGCCGCCTTCATTGCACGAATGACCGGACTCACCCAACAGGTCATCGAAAAACTGAAACAGGAGCTCATGCCTCCGCCTTCAGCAACGGTTCAGTCTGATCATTTGCAGCCGGCTTGACCTCTTTCATTCGGCTCCAAGCGAACCTTTTCAGAGCCGCTTGAAGCCCCAAAAAAGGCCATGTCCTTTTCCAAGGCCGCTTCGCCCATCGAAGCGGCCTCTTTGCTGTCTGCGTTCTCGGCCTACGTCTGCTCCTGCGAGCGATCCATGCGCCGCATCCAGCGACTGCCTCGCAGTCTCAGCAAAAAGAGGCTTCCGCGAAAAGAGAGCTCAGTCGCCATCGAAATCCACACGCCCTTCAGCCCAAAAATCGGCGCCAGCCAGAACGCTAGCGACAGGCGCACCACCCACATGCTGCCAAGGTTCATGAGGCACGGAATGAAGGTGTCGCCCGCCCCCAGGCAGGCGCCGTAGGCGACAATCGCCGCCGCAAAGAGAGGTTCCGCAAACGCCTCAATGCGCAGCACTTCACTCCCCGCCGCGATCACAGCAGCGTCAGGCGCAAGCCATGCCATAAGCTGCGGCGCCTCCACATACATCAGTACCGCCATCACCGTCATCACGCCCATGCCAATCGCCACCGCACGCCATGCCAGACGGCGCGCCATATCCTTGCGTCCGGCGCCCAGACTCTGCCCCACCATCGTGGTGGCGGCGTCCGAAACGCCATAACCCGGCATGTAGCAAAGGCTCTCGGCGGTGTTTGCAAGACCATGCGCCGCCAGCGCCACCGTGCCCAAAGGCGCCACGATCATCGTGAGCACGATCTGAGCCGAGCACATGAACAAACGCTCGCAGCCGATGGGAAGACCGATCGTAACCGCACGGCGAAGCGTCTCGCGCGTAGGGCGGAAGCTGCCGCGGTCCGCCGTGAGCCGCAAAAGCGGCGACTTCACACAAAGCTTGTAGAGCAGCACCGACGACGCAGCGATGCCGGCCGCGATGGAGCCCAGCGCCGCCCCCGAAACGCCCAGTCCCGCGCCCCACACCGGGATGGAGAGCCCGGCAACCGCCACGTCGCGCGAGGGGTAGATGAAGAGCCAGTTGAAGAAAACGTCAAAAAGGCAGAGCGCCACGTTCATGATCGAAGCGGTCTTGATGTCGCCCGCCGAGCGAAGCATGCCGCTTGAGAGAAAGAGCAGCACAAAGACGGGCTGCCCCAGTGAGAAAAGCGAGAAGTACGCCGACGCATCCGACGCCACCGCCGGCGTCGCCCCCATCCAGAGGGGAATCCAATGGCTCAGCCCCGTCCCCAAAAGGAGCGTCACAAGGCTCACAGCAAGCCCCGTCACCAGCGCCTGCCGCAGCACGCTTCGGGCGCCCGCCATGTCATTGGCGCCAATGCAATGCGCCGCCTGCACGGAAAAGCCCATGCACACGGCGCCCGCCACGCCCCAAAAAAGCCAGAGCACCGGCATGATGACGCCCACGGCAGCCGACGCCTGCGCCCCGAGGTGCCCCACCATGGACGCGTCGATGTATTCCATCAGGATGGTGGAGATCTCTGCCAAAACCGCAGGCACGGAAAGCCGCACCACAAGCGACGTCTGCTCCGCCGAGGAAAGCGCCTCCTTGCGGCGAATTTTGGCGAGCAGCTCTTCGGTGGAAAGACGGGGCATGATGGAAATTGAAAAACAACGACGACAGCAATTGTCAGCTCAGCGCATTACGGACAACTTACTCAGGGCTTCGTCAAAAAGCCGCCCATGAAAAATGGCAGCGAAAGCACGGCGCCCAAACGGCCGACATTGTGAAGTCCCAGCCGCACGGCCGACGTGACGCCGTACGTCTCCGGCTGCGCCAGCACTGTCTTCAGCGCCTTGGCGTTTCCCGTCCGTGCATGCACCTCCACTGGCGTGCTGCGTCCCTTCCAGCGAATGACGAAATCAAGGTCCAGCCCGCTGGAGCGTCGAAAAAAGTAAAAACGACGCTCCGCCTTGATGAAAAGATCTGCCGCCAGACTCTCGGCCGCGCCGGGCGCAGAGAAGTCCCCCGCCAGCATGGCGCCCTGCGTCTTCTCCGGCAGCAAAGCCGCAAAGAGTCCCACGTCATTCATGAAGAGTCGAAAGCTGCTCTTCGTCGCTTGCCAATCGAGCGGCAGCATCGTTCCCGACAAGCCGAAGCACCGCGTCGCGAGTCCCGAAGCCGCGAGCTGTTCCCAAACCGCGTCAAATGCTTCCGCCCGCCTTTTTCGAGCAAGGCGTATTGAAACTTGCGATTCGGCTTCGCCAGCTGCGCCGGAACAGACTGAAGACACGCCGCGCTACGTTGCCATACATTCGCTGAAGAGCGCACGGCAAGATCACTGACGAGCCGCTCCAGAAGGCGCTTTTGCTCAGAGCGCACCGCCGAAAGACGCTCCGTTCGCAAAAGCGTCTCCACGCAGGAGGGCATGCCGCCCGTCGCCGCGTAGCGGGCGAGCTGTCTCTGCCAGAGGCTCAGCACGTCCTCCGCAAGCGGCGTCTCTTTTTCAAGCGCTGCCCCAACCGCCGCCGTCTCTTCGGCTGAAACACCGCCGACCCAGAGGAACTCTTCAAAGTCGAGCGGCCGCATCTGCAGGCACCGCTCGCTTCCCACAGGAATCGACGAACAACCTCCCTGCCACAGTCCCGACAGAATCACGATGACGTCATACCGCCCGTCCGTGCGAAAGAACTTCAGCGACGTGTGCACTTCCGGGCATCGCTCCGCCTCATCCATCACAAGAAGCGTGCGCCCGGGCACAAATTCCGACGAGGCTCCCAGCAGCGGCCGCATCTTCATAGTCAGCGTCTCCGCGTCAAGCGCTCCGTCAAAAATCGAGGCGAGCTCGGGACGCTCCCGAAAATTGAGTCAAACGACGCTGTCGTAGTGGCTGCAGGCGAAGGCCCGCACTGTTGCCGTCTTGCCGCACCCGCGCACGCCGGAAATCACGAGCGGAACACGGTACGGATCCGCCTTCCAGCTGCTCAGCCGGTCATCCATCTTCCGTCGAAACATGAATTCAGTTTCCTTTTTCTTCAATCCGCGCCCATATTACAAAAAGTCGCTTGAGTTTTTGTCAAGCCTCACAGTTTCTCAAGCGACTTTATGCGCATGGCCGCCGCGCCCGCGCCAAAAACCAGTGGAAATTTCTCCGAAACTCGGGCATAATCCCGGCTCTCAAAGCGGTCTGCGGGCGTAGTTCAATGGCAGAACGAAAGCTTCCCAAGCTTTATACGAGGGTTCGATTCCCTTCGCCCGCTCCACTTCCCCTGATGACGGATCGTTTCTTTCGAACGGTTCGTTTTTTTGTATCTGCCTTCCGCCGGACACCTCGCCGCCATGTCTTCTGAAACGCTTACGCCCGAACAGATCGAAGAACTGAAGCACCGCCACATCCGCAGCTTCGTGCTGCGCCGCGGCCACATTTCAGCCGCGCAGGAGCGGGCGCTCGACGACCTCTTTCCGAAATATGAGGCCCCCTACGAAGTGAAGGCCTTTGACGCCGAAAAAGCCTTCGGCCGCAAGGCGCCGCTCGTGCTCGAAATCGGCTGCGGCATGGGGGAGACGACGGCGGCGATCGCCGAAGCGCACCCCGAAGTGGACTTTCTTGGCTGCGAAGTCTTTGCGGCGGGCGTGGGCGCCTTGAGCAAGCTTCTCGACGAAAAGGGCCTCGCCAACGTGCGCATCTGCCGCCACGACGCCATGGAAGTCGTGCGCGACATGATCCCTGACGGCACGCTTTCCGGCATCCACATTTTCTTTCCGGACCCCTGGCGCAAGGCGCGCCACCACAAGCGCCGCCTCGTGCGCCCGGATTTTGTGGCGGTGCTTGCCGCCAAGCTCGCCCCGGGCGGCTACATTCACTGCGCCACCGACTGGGAAAACTACGCCGAGCAGATGCTGGAAGTCCTCACCGGCGAAGAAAAGCTCGTGAACGCCCACCCCGAAGGGTTCTCGCCCGTAATGGCAAACCCCCTCACCGAGCGCCCCTGCACGAAGTTCCAGGCCCGCGGCGAACGGCTGGGCTACGGCGTGTGGGACCTCGTGTACCTCCGGAAGTAATTTCCAGCGCAGCTCCCAAAGAAAAACCCGCTCGCGGCGCAAGGCTTCGGGCGGGTTTCTTTTTTCGGGCGGCGCCCGGAATCAGTGCGCGTGTCCGTACATCGCCTCTGGATCCTTCACAACGGGCTCCGCCTCCTGCCACGCCAGTTCCGGCGTGAGCGTCTTGTAAAAGCAGCTCTCGTGCCCGGTGTGGCACGCCGTGCCGCCCGCCTGCTCCACGACGTAGAGCACGGCGTCGCCGTCGCAGTCCAGTCGAATGTCATGCACATGCTGCACGTTCCCCGACTCCTCGCCCTTGCGCCAGAGCTTCTGCCGCGAGCGGGAGAAGTAGACGCCGCGCTTCGTGCGCACGGTTTCCTCCAGCGCCTCGCGGTTTGCCCACGCGAGCATCAGCACGCGCCCGTTCGTCACGGACTGCGCGACAACGGGCACCAGCCCCGCGTCATTGAATTTCACGTCATCAAGCCACATCTCGCGCTCCTTCAAAGCCGCACGGGAATGCCCTGCGCCGCCATGAATTCCTTGGCTTCGCGCACGGTGTACATGCCGTAGTGAAAGATCGAGGCGGCGAGCACGGCGTCAGCCCCGCCCTTCGTGACGCCGTCAGCCAGATGCTGCAGGCTGCCGACGCCGCCCGACGCAATGACCGGCACCGACACGGCGTCCGAGACGGCCTTCGTGAGCTCCAGGTCAAACCCCGCCTTCGTGCCGTCGCAGTCCATGCTCGTCAAAAGGATTTCGCCAGAGCCCAGGGCGGCAACGCGCCTTGCCCACTCCACCGCGTCCAGCCCCGTTGCCTTGCGGCCGCCGTGCGTAAAGACTTCCCAGCCTTTGGCGGGATCCGCCTTGTCGCAGCGGCGCGCGTCGATCGCGGTCACGATGCACTGGGAGCCGAACTTCGCGGCGGATTCGCTAATGAGGTCCGGATTCTGCACGCCCGCGGTGTTGATGGAAATCTTGTCAGCCCCCGCGTTCAAAAGGCGGCGGATGTCCTCCACCTCGCGGATGCCGCCCCCCACGGTCAAGGGAATGAAGACCTGATTGGCGACGCGCTCGATCACGTCAAGAATGAGACCGCGGCCGTCGCTTGAAGCGGTGATGTCCAAGAAAGTGAGTTCGTCCGCGCCTTCGCCGTTGTAGCGGGCGGCGACTTCGACAGGGTCGCCCGCGTCCTTCAATTCCACGAAGTTGACGCCCTTCACGACGCGGCCCGCCGTAACGTCGAGGCAGGGGATGATGCGCTTAGCGAGCATTCTTTCGGGCCTCCTCAACCAAGGCAAGCGCCTCGTCAAACTTGATCGTGCCTTCGTAGAGGCTGCGCCCCAGCACGGCGCCGGCGACGCCGTCCTTTTCCACCGCAAGCAGCGCCCGAACGTCGTCGAGCACATGCATGCCGCCCGAGGCAATGACGGGCACCGACACGGCGCGCGCGAGCTCCGCCGTCGCTTCGACGTTCACGCCCGACAGCATCCCGTCGCGGGCGATGTCGGTGTAGAGAAAGGCCGCCACGCCGAAGTCTTCAAAGCGGCGCGCAAGCGCCTTCACCTCAAACTCGGTGGTGTTCACCCAGCCGTCCGTCGCCACCATGCCGTTCTTGGCGTCCACGGCGCAGATGATGCGCCCCGGGAAGGCGCGGCAGGCGTCCACCAAAAACGCCGGGTTCTTCACGGCAGCCGTGCCCACGACGGCGTAGGTGACGCCCGCTTCAAGGTAGGTCTCGATCTGCCCCAGCGAGCGGATGCCGCCCCCCAGTTCAATCTCCTTGCCGGGCCCGATCTCCGCAATCATTTCGCGGATGAGCGCTGCGTTCACGGGCTCGCCCGTCGCCGCGCCGTCCAAATCCACGAGGTGAATGCGCTCGGCCCCGAGCCTTGCCCACTGGGCGGCCTGATCCACGGGGTCTTCGTTGTAGACCGTGATGTTCTTTTCGAGGTCGCCCTGCTTGAGACGCACGCAGCGGCCGTTCTTGATGTCAATGGCGGGAAGAAGAAGCATGATGTTGTCTCGCTTTCTAGGGGTTCCACGTGAGGAAGTTCGCGTAAAGTCGCAGGCCCGCCTCGGCGCTTTTTTCCGGATGGAACTGCGTCGCAAAAAGATTGTCGCGCGCCACGGCGCACACGAAGGGCAGTCCGTAGCACGTCGTGCCCGCGGCGATGGAATCGTCTTCAGGCGCCACGAAGTAGCTGTGCACGAAGTAGAACCACGAGTGGTCGGCGATGCCCGCCCACAAGGGGTGCGCCATGCGCTGCGCCACGGTGTTCCAGCCCATCTGCGGCACCTTGAGCCGCGCGCCCTGCGCGGTCACCATGGCGGCGTCGGGAAAGCGAATCACCTTCCCCTTGAAAAGGCCCAGCGCCGCGCTGCCGCCGTTCTCGTCGCTCTTTTCAAAGAGCATCTGCATGCCGACGCACACCGCAAAGACGGGCTTTGTGCGAATGGCTTCAAGGACAGCGTCCTTGAGCCCCGAATTTTCCAAATGCGCCATGCAGTCCGCCATGGCGCCCTGTCCCGGGAAGACCACGCGGTCGGCCTCGCGCACTCGCGCAGCCTCCGACGTAACCCAGACGGTGTCTGCGGGATTTGCCGCCGCCTCCACGGCCCGAGCGACGCTTCTCAAGTTCCCCGAGCCGTAGTCCACCACTGCAATGACGCTCATAACACCCCCTTCGTGGAGGGCATGCGGCCGTCCGCGCGCTCGTCCACCGTCACCGCGGCGCGCAGCGCGCGGCCGAAAGCCTTGAAGATCGATTCGATCTGATGATGGGCGTTGACGCCCCGCAGGTTGTCCACGTGCAGCGTGACGCCCGCGTGGTTCGCGAACGCCTGAAAGAATTCGCGCACGAGCTGGGTGTCAAAGTCGCCCACCATGGGGGCGGTGATGTCCGCCTCAAAAACGAGCGCGGCGCGGCCGGAAAGGTCGAGCACCACGCGCGAGAGGGATTCGTCCAGCGGCACGTACGAAAAGCCGTAGCGCGTGATTCCCGCCTTGTCGCCCAGCGCCGCCTTCACGGCGTCCCCCAGAGCAATGCCCACGTCCTCCACCGTGTGGTGGCCGTCCACCTCCAGGTCGCCCTTGGCGTCCACCACGAGATCAATCATGCCGTGGCGAGCGATCTGATGGAGCATGTGGTCAAAAAAGCCGATGCCCGTGGAGAGCTCGGCCGCGCCCGTGCCGTCCAGATTGACGCGCACGGCGATGTCGGTTTCCGCGGTTCGGCGCTGGATTTCTGCAGTGCGCATGGCGGGGGTTCCTCAGAAGGTGGGGAGAAAGAACGAAAGGGAGCCCTCGCTGCGGGGCTCCCCCACAAGATCAAGCGGACCGGCTACTTCTTCAGGCGATAGCGGGCGCTCGCAGCGTGCGCATAGAGATGCTCGCCGTCGGCGAGAATGCCGGCAATCTTGCCCAGATGCTGCACGCCTTCATCCGAGATGTGGATCATGCTCGTGCGCTTTTGGAAGTCGTAGACGCCCAAAGGCGAAGAGAAGCGAGCCGTGCGGCTCGTGGGCAGCACGTGGTTGGGGCCGGCGCAGTAGTCGCCCAGGGCTTCCGCGGTGAAGCGTCCCAGGAAGATGGCGCCCGCGTGGTGGATGTGCTCCGCCCACTTTTCGGGATCGTCCGTGCTCAATTCCAAGTGCTCGGGCGCGATCTGGTCGGCGACGGCGCAGGCCTCTTCCAAGTCCTTCGTGACGATGATGGCGCCGCGGTTTGCCAGCGACTTTTCAATGATCGCCTTGCGGGGCATCGTTTCGATCTGGCGCGCGATGGAGGCTTCCACGGCGTCCGCGAAGGCGGCGTCAGGCGTCAAGAGAATCGCCTGCGCGAGCTCGTCGTGCTCGGCCTGGCTGAAGAGGTCCATGGCGATCCAGTCCGCGGGCGTCTTGCCGTCGCAGACGATGAGGATTTCAGAGGGGCCGGCGATCATGTCGATGCCCACCTTGCCGAAGACCTTGCGCTTGGCGGCCGCAACGTAAGCGTTGCCCGGCCCCACAATCTTGTCCACGCCCTCAATCGTCTCCGTGCCGTAGGCAAGCGCCGCCACGGCCTGAGCGCCGCCGATCGTGAAGGCGCGGGAGACGCCGGCGAGGCTTGCCGCTGCGAGAACGAGCGCATTCTTTTCACCGCCCGGCGTCGGCACCACCATTTCAATGCGCTTCACGCCCGCGACGTTCGCAGGCATCGCGTTCATGAGCACGGAGCTCGGGTACGCCGCCTTGCCGCCCGGGACATAAAGACCCACGGAGGCGATCGGCGTCACGCGCTGCCCCAGACGGCTGCCCATCGAGTCCGTCATGGTGAAGCTTTCCGCGAGCTCCTTTTCGTGGAATTCGCGAATGCGGCGGGCGGCTTCTTCAAGCGCCTCGCGCTGCTCGGCAGGCAGGCTCTCCAAGGCCGCCTTCATTTCCTCGGCGGTGACCATGAGGTCGGAGAGCTTTTCGGCGGGCAGACGGTCAAACTTCGCGGTGTATTCGAGCACCGCGGCGTCGCCGCGCTGGCGCACGTCCTCCACAATGGCCTCAGCGCGCTGCGTGATCACCGGATCCACGCTCGCATCGCGGGCCACGAGCTGGCTGAAGGCGGCCTGAAAGCCCGCGTCAGCCGTCGACAAACGACGAATCATCATTTTTTCCAATCTCCGAAAAGTTAAATCTTTTGGGCGGCGGCGCGGCGCGCTTCCTCGCGCTCCGCCGTTTCGCGCATTGCTGTGATGATGGGCATCAATTCCGCGCGCTTTAATTTCATCGCGCCCTGATTGACGATGAGGCGCGACGAAATGGGCGCCACCGTCTGAATTTCACGCATGTTGTTCGCCTTCAAGGTCGCCCCCGTGCTCACGAGGTCGACGATGGCGTCGGCAAGACCCGCAATGGGCGCGAGCTCCATCGAGCC
The DNA here is from genome assembly GCA_963647785.1 of Acutalibacteraceae bacterium. Lineage (GTDB taxonomy): Bacteria > Pseudomonadota > Gammaproteobacteria > Burkholderiales > Burkholderiaceae_F > Duodenibacillus. The sequence goes on along the minus strand of CAVJBF010000009.1, from coordinate 25,331 downwards.
GTAGAGCTTGATGAGATCGACGTGCACGCCCGCCTTCGCGAACCAGTCCCGCGACCACTTCAAGTACTTCGTCGCGATGCGCAGCCGGGCGCCCGAGCGAACGTTCGCCTCCCAGTCAAAGGCCTTCGGGGCCGCGACGCACATGCGGCAGCGGGCGATCTTCAAGTCCACCGGCGCATAAAGGCCGTTGCCGCCGTGCTCGTAGAGGGTGTCCCAGCCGGTGACGCCCAGATCCGCCGCGCCGTACTGCACGTAAGTCGGCACGTCCGTCGCGCGCAGCACGACGATGCGCAGATCCTCGCGGTTCGTGCCGATCATGAGCTTGCGCGACTCGTCGGGATTTTCCAAGGGACGGATGCCCGCCGCCTCCAGAAACGGCAGCAGCTCTTCAAAGATTCGTCCCTTTGACAACGCCAGAGTAATCACAGTTCTGATGTCCTTTTCTTAACTCAAGCCGTGCGCACGATGTCCGCGCCCAAGGCGGACAGCTTCGCCTCGATGTGCTCGTACCCGCGGTCCAAGTGATAAATGCGGTCAATGACGGTTTCGCCGCGAGCCGCCAGTCCGGCGATCACAAGGCAGGCCGAGGCGCGCAGATCGGTCGCCATGACCGAAGCGCCTTCGAGAGCCCCCACCCCGCGCACCACGGCGGTGTGGCCGTCCACGGCGATGTCCGCCCCCATGCGCTGCAGCTCGGGCACGTGCATGAAGCGGTTTTCAAAAATGGTTTCCACGATGCGGCCGCTCCCCTGCGCCACGGCGTCCAGCGCCATGAACTGCGCCTGCATGTCGGTAGGAAAGCCCGGGTGCGGCACGGTTCGCACGTCCACCGCCTTCGGGCGCTCGTCGATGCGGGCGCGGATCCAGTCCGGCCCCGTCTCCACCACGGCGCCCGCTTCGCGCAGCTTGCCGATCACGGCTTCGAGCGCATGAGGCGCGGCGTGCGTCACCGTGACGTCGCCTTGCGTCGCAAGCGCCGCGCAAAGGAAAGTCCCCGTCTCGATGCGATCGGCGATCACGGAATGTTGAGCCCCGTGCAGCGCCTTCACGCCCTCCACGGTGATGACGGGACTGCCGGCGCCCGTGATCTTCGCGCCCATGGCGTTCAAGAGATCCGCGAGGTCCACGACCTCGGGCTCGCGCGCCGCGTTTTCAATGACGGTCGTGCCTTCGGCCAGAACCGCCGCCATGAGAATGTTTTCGGTGCCGGTGACGGTCACCATGTCGGTCACGATGCGGGCGCCCCGAAGCCGCGGAGCCTTCGCCACCACGTAGCCGTGGTCGATCGCGATGTCAGCGCCCATGGCGCGGATTGCCTTGATGTGCTGGTCCACGGGACGAGCGCCGATGGAGCAGCCGCCGGGCAGCGACACCTTTGCCGAGCCAAAGCGCGCAACCAGGGGGCCCAGCACGAGAATCGAGGCGCGCATCGTCTTGACGAGGTCGTAGGGCGCCTCCGTGCCCGTGACGCTGGCGGCCGAGAGCCGGTAGTCCGACGGGCCCGTCTTCTCCACCGCAACGCCCATGCCGCTCAAGAGCTTCACCATCGTCTTCACGTCGGCGAGGTCGGGCACGTTGTGCAGGACAACGGGTTCAGACGTGAGAAGGCACGCCGCCAGAATCGGCAGCGCCGCGTTCTTCGCGCCGGACGCCCGAACGGTTCCCGTAAGGCGCCGGCCGCCGGCAATCTTGAGTTTCTGCATAGGACTTGGTCTTTCCCGTAAAGGGCTCCCCTGCCCCAAAAAAAGCGCAGAGGAAAGGTTGATTGTAGAGAAAGCGCCGGAGCGCTTTTCCTGAAAAACTAGGCAATTCTGCCTGTTTTCCGCCGCACCGCGTCGGTGCAGCGGAAATCGCCGAGAAGCGTCTCCAGTCAATGTCGGCCGCCGCGCGCAAAAGGCGACGTCATGCCGACAAAGTGGCTCACGGGACCGTGGCCTCGGCCGACCGTGAGTTCGTCAGCGGCGCTAATCGCCGCCGTCATGTAGCGCTTGGCGGCGGCGACGGCCGCCAAGGGATCGTTCGTGAACGCCAATTGCGCCGCGAGCATGGAGGACAGGGTGCAGCCCGTGCCGTGCGTGTTTTTGGTGTCAATGCGGGGGCTTTCAAACCAGTGTTCTGACGGCCCGTCGTAGTAGAGGTCGCTTGCCGCCTCGCCCGCAGCAAGATGCCCGCCCTTCAAGAGAACGCCCCCCTTGGCGGTCTTCATGAGGGAAAAGAGCTCGCGCGCCGCTTCGGGCATCGCGCCGCGTTCGGCGACGGGACGTCCCAAAAGCGCCTCGGCTTCCGGAAGGTTCGGCGTGATGATGTCCGCCAGCGGGATCAGCTCCGTCTTGAGCGCCGTGAGCGCGTCTTCGGCCAGAAGCCGGTCGCCGCTTTTGGCAACCATCACCGGATCCAGCACAATCCACGCCGGCCGGTGTTTTCGAAGGCTCGCCGCCACCGCTTGGATGATGCCGGGATCGGCGAGCATGCCGATTTTCACGGCATCGATCTCCACGTCCGCAAAAAGGGTCTCCAGCTCTTCGGTGACAAACGCCGGAGGCACCGGCATCACGCCCGTGACGCCGCAGGTGTTCTGCGCCGTCAGCGCCGTCACGACGCCTGCGGCGTAAGCCCCCGCCGCGCTCATCGCCTTCACGTCCGCGAAAACCCCGGCGCCCCCAGAAGGATCAACGCCCGCGATGGAAAGACAGTTGGGAATGCGTGCCATGCCGGCCTCCTTCGTCAGTCGGGTTTCCAGAGCGCCGCGCAGGCCGCGCTCATCGCGGCCGCAGCGCCGGTGTAGCGCTTTGCAAACGCCATCGCCGCCTCGTGGCGCTCGCGCCGCTTCTCGGGGTCCGTGATCAGCGTCAAAGCCGCCTTGACGCCCTCTTCAGCGTCCGCCGTCTTCACCGCAGCGCCCATGGCGGCCGCGTCGTCGGCGATTTTCTGAAAGTTGTAAAGCGAAGGCCCCAAGACCACGGGAGAGCCCGCCGCCGCGGGCTCAATGAGGTTCTGGCAGCCCGTGCCGCCGAAGCTTCCGCCCATCAGGGTGACGTCCGCCGCGGCGCAGTAAAAGGCCATTTCCCCCATGCTGTCGCCCAGAATGACCGAAGCGTCCGCCGGAATGTCCAAGGGATCGGAAAAGGCGCTGCGGCGCACGAAGCCGACGCCCGCCTCCGAAAGGAGCGCCGCCACATCATTAAAGCGCTGCGGATGCCGCGGCACGAGAAGCACGACCGCCTTGCCGGCGAAAGTCTTCAAAAGAGGCGCAAACATCGCCTCTTCCCCCTCTCGCGTGCTCGCAATGAGAAGCACCGGCAGCGACCGTCCTGCCTTGAAGGCCGCGGCCATTTCGCGCGCTGCTTCATTCACTGGCACGTCAAACTTGAGCGACCCCGCCACCTTCACGACCTCAGGGCGCGCCCCGCGATGAAGGAGGCGCTCGGCGTCCGCGTCGCTTTGCGCGAGCACCGCGTCAAAAGCCGCAAACGCCGGCCGCATCACGCGGTCAAAGGGCTCCGCCTTCTCGGAACTCTTCTGCGACTCGCGGGCGTTGGCAAGCACCAGGGGAATGGAGCGCGCCTTGGCGGCAGCAATGAGGCTGGGCCACACCTCGGTCTCCATCAAAACGCCCAGCGTCGGGCGCGTCTCTTCCAAAAACTTCGCCGCATAGGACGGCACGTCGTAGGGGAGATAGCACTGCACGGCGCGGCCGGGATAGCGCGCGACGATTTTCCGGCCGGCGTCGCGCCCCGTGGGAGTCATGCAGGTGAGAAGGAGCTCCGCGTCCCCGAAGCGCTTCATGAGCGCGTCAATCAAGGGCGCCGCAGCATTCGTCTCCCCCACGCTCACGGCGTGCACCCAAAGGCGCGGCCGCAAGGGCGCGGGGTACTGGCACTGGGCAAACCGCTCGTCCCAGTGCAGCAAGTAGTCGGGCTGCTTTTTCGCGCGCTTTTTAAGGTAGAGCTTTGCCAGCGGCGTCGCGCAGCGCGTGACGAGCCGGTAAAGGCCCGGCGTCATCCACTTCACGGCTTCACCTTGCGCCCGGTGACGGACGAAAAGGCGGCAAGCACTTCCGAAGACGAGGGCACCACGCCCTTGTCGCCCACGGTCGTGCATTTTCCCTCGCCCACCAGGCGGAAAAGCTGCGCGCTCGTGCCGACGATGATGCCCACGGCGGGCACGGCCAGGGCCGCCGCCAGATGGGAAATCCCGGTGTCAACGCCGATGAGGCCCACGGAGGCCTTCAAGACCGACGCGATTTCAGGCAGCGTCATGTGGGGCGCCACCACCGTCCCCGGCACGAGCTCAGCGAACGCTCTCACGCGATCTTCTTCGGCAGCGCTCCCCCACACGAAGACCGGGGTGATCCCCGCCTTCACGAGGGCCTGCGTCGTCTGAATCCAGCGGTCGCGAGCCCAGAGCTTCTCCTCGCGGCTCGTGTTGACCGCCATCACGGCGTAGTCGCCCTCGGCGGGACGCACGGCAAGCGGCTTTGCCTTCAGTGCGTAGACGGGGTGCTCGGCGTCAATCGCGTACCCCAGACACTCGGCTGCCATCGTGCGATAGCGCTTCACGGGCGTCAGGCTTTCCGGCACGCGCTTCGTTTCCGAATAAAAGAAGCTCGCCAGCGGCTCCCGGATCGTGTCGCGGGAGTAGCCCACGGACTTCACGCCGCACCAGCGCGCGACGAGCGCCGAGCGCACGAGCCCCTGCAAGTCGATCACAAGGTCGTAGCGGCTTTCGCGCAGCTGCTTTTTGACGCGCGCCACCTCGGAGCGAGTTTCCGCGGAGAGCGGATGCTTGCGCCAGCGGCGAAACGCCGTGACGACTTTCCCGTCAATCCAGGGGCTCAGCTCCACGACGTCTTGAAAGGCTTCCTCCACCACCCAGTCCAGACGAACCCCGGGGAAGGCCTGCTTGATGTCGTACGCCGCGGGAAGGGCGTGCACGACGTCCCCCATGGAGCTCGACTTGATTACAAGAATGCGTCGCATCAGAGCGCTCCCGCCGCGGCTTCCGCTGTGCGGCTCAGCTTCTTTCCAAGCTCCACCCCCGGCTGATCGAAGGGGTTGATGCCAAACAAGGTGCCCAGCATCGTCGTCTTGTGTTCGTAGAGCGCCATCAGCGCCCCCAATCGAGCGGGCGACAGCTCGTCAACTGAAATCGTCGTCACGGCGTTGCAGAACTCGTCCGTCGGGTCGCGCGTCACGAGAGCCTCGGCCTGCGCCTTTGCGTTGGCAATCAACACGCGATGCAGGTCGGCGTGGCGGTGCCCGGGCTTTTCACACCAGACGAGATCCACGGAGCTTGAGGCCGTGCCTTCGCGCAGCCACTGATAAAAGGAATGCTGGGACTCGTTGCCGTGCCCGCCCCAAACGCCCTGCCCCGTGCGGCAGTCGACGCGGCTGCCGTCGGCAGTGGTGCTTTTCCCCAAGCTTTCCATCTCCAGCTGCTGCAGCCAGAAGACGAGCGTGCGCAGCCGTTCGTCGTAAGGGAGGAAGCAGTGCGTCGCAACGCCCTTTTGCGCGTTGCGGTAGGAAAGCAGCGCCAGAATGAGCGCGAGGTTGTCTTGCGCGGGCGCGTCCGCCACATGAGCATCCATTGCATGGGCGCCCGCCAGAAGCTGGCGGAAGACTTCCGGCCCCAGCGCCACGGCGCAGGGCAAGCCGATGCTCGACCACACGGAGAAGCGGCCGCCCACCCAGTCCCAGATCGGGAAGCGGTTCGATTCGGGGAGGTTCATCTGCTCGGCGGCATCCGCCTTCGCCGACACCACGACCATGTGATGGTTGCGGTCCCTGCCGGAAATGCCGGCGTCGAGAAGCCACTGGTCCACCGCCGCCGCGTTCACCATCGTCTCGCGCGTTCCAAAGCTCTTGGAGGACACCACGACGAGCGTCTTGAAGGGATTCAGGCCGCTCACGATGCGGTCAAAGAGAACGCCGTCGGCCGCCGTCAGAAAATGCAGACGAATGCCGGGCTGCACATAGCGCAGCGCGTGCCATACGGCGCGAGGCCCCATTTCCGAGCCGCCGATGCCGATGTTGATGATGTCGGTGATGGCGTCGCCGCGGCAGCCGCAGAAAAGGCCGCTGCGGACGTCTTCGGCGAAATTGCAGAGGTGATTCAACGCCTGCGTCACTTCCTTGTGGAAAGGGGCCGACACCGACGTGTCGCGCAGCGCCGTATGCAGCGCCGGACGCTGCTCGCTCGCGTTGACGATGGCGCCCGTGCGCATGCGCGCATTGGCTTCAAGCACGCCCTTTTCTTCGGCCAGCGCAAAAAGCGCCTTCAGCTCCGAGGCCGCAAGGCGCTGACGGCCGATGTCGATCGTGAGGCCGCAGGCCGACTTCACCGTCATTCCGGCGTACGTGTCGCGAAGAAAAGGATGAGACTGTTTTTCCGTCATGATTAAAAATAGGCAATGCACTCTGTGACGAGGTGCATCTTTCCATCATTAACAAAATTTAGAATTTTACAAATTAAGCCGAGAAGCTCGGCGAAACACTTCTTCTGACACAAAGCGTCCGCCATTGCCAACGCGCTGAGAAATATGAACAACATTCAACTGGGGATTGTCCAGCCGCAACTTGACTTCGGTGAACGATGACTGGCCAGAACCGTTCAATCCAGTTGCCAATGGCTTTTATTGGCAGCTTGTCTGATAGTGCGCAGCTCATAATGCCTCTTAATTCAGGCGCCTTTCACTGATAGGACTGGTCATTCTACCGTGCTTCCATTTTATCTTCGCCACCACACCAACAACTGTCGCAGTTGATTACAAAAGGGGGATCCTCTGCGTTGCAGGCTTCGCTCTGTCCAGCCGCTAAAATGCCCTGCAATGCGGCTCGGCCGCCATGGAAACAAAGCATGATCAGCAAGACCACACTCGCTCAAAAGCGTCTGCTCGTCGTGGGCGACTCGATGCTCGACCGCTACTGGTTCGGCGACACCAACCGCATCTCACCGGAAGCGCCGGTGCCGGTGGTGAAAATCGTGAAGAACGAAGACCGGCTGGGCGGCGCCGCCAACGTGACGCTCAACATCGTCGAGCTCGGCGCTCGCGCCTCCCTCATGAGCGTCATTGGCAACGACGACGCCGGCAAAAGCCTTCAGGCGATGCTCGAAAAGGCAGGCATTGAAGACCTCTCGGTCGTGGACGCCTCGGTTCGCACCACCGTGAAGCTTCGCGTGCTCGCGCGACGCCAGCAGCTCGTTCGCATCGACTTTGAAGACCACCCCGCCAACGAAGTGCTCGCCATGCTCATGGAGACCTTCGAAGCGAAGGTGAAGGACTTTGACGCGCTCGTTCTCTCCGACTACGGCAAGGGCGGCCTTGACCACATCGTCCGCATGATCGCCGCAGCCCGACAAGCGGGCGTTCCCGTTTTGATCGACCCCAAGGGCAGCGACTACAGCCGCTACCGCGGCGCCACGCTCATCACGCCCAACCGCGCGGAGCTCGCGCTCGTGATCGGCGAATGGAAGTCGGAGGCGGAGCTCATCGAAAAAGCGCAGAAGCTGCGCCGGGAGCTTGAGCTCACCGCACTGCTTCTCACCCGCAGCGAAGAAGGCATGACGCTCTTTACTGAGGCGGGCGAATTCAACGTGCCCGCTCAGGCCCGCGAAGTCTTTGACGTCTCCGGCGCAGGCGACACCTCCATTGCCGTCACCGCCGCCATGATCGCGGCCGGACTCGATTTAACCGAAGCCGTGCGCATCGCCAACCGCGCCGGCGGCATCGTCGTCGGCAAGCTCGGCACCGCGAGCGTCACCTATGACGAACTCTTTGGAAAAGGAAACTAAATGTCGATTCTCGTAACCGGCGCCGCCGGCTTCATCGGCTGCAACTGCGTTCTGCACCTCAACCGCGAAGGCATCAACGACGTTATCGCCGTGGACAACCTCACGAAGGCCCAGAAGTTCCAGAACCTCGCCAAATGCCGCATCAGCGACTACTTCGACAAAAACGACTTCATCGCGCGCGTGCGCAACGGCTCGGCGCCGATCCCCGAAGCCATCATCCACATGGGCGCCTGCTCGGACACGATGGAAACGGACGGCCGCTACATCATGGAGAACAACTACCGCTACACGCTTGACTTGTTCGCCTGGGCCCAGAAGCAGCGCATTCCGTTTGTCTACGCCTCCTCGGCCGCCACCTACGGCGCGAGCACCACGTTTGTGGAAGACGTGAAAAACGAGGGCCCCTTGAACTGCTACGGCTACTCAAAGTACCTTTTTGACCAGGTTCTGAGAAGCCGACTTGCGACGCTCTCGGCGCCCGCGGCGGGCATGCGCTTCTTCAACGTCTACGGCCCCCATGAGCAGCACAAGGGCCGCATGGCCTCCGTCGCCTTCCACCAGTACTTCCAGTTCAAGAAGGACGGCAAGGTGAAGCTCTTTGAAAGGTGCCTCGGCTACGGCAACGGCTGCCAGATGCGCGACTTCGTCTACGTCGAGGACGTCGTGAACTGCATCATGCACTTCGTAAAGTCGGGCGTCTCCGGCATCTACAACTGCGGCACAGGCCGCGCCCAGCCCTTCAACGACATCGCGCTCACGGTGGTGAACACGCTCACCGAACAGAACCTCTCGCTTGAAGCGGCAGTGGCGAAGGGCCTCATCGAGTACATCCCCTTTCCTGAAGCCCTCATCGGGAAGTATCAGGCCTTCACGCAGGCCGATCTCACGCAGCTGCGCGGCGCCGGCTGCACGACGCCCTTCCGCACCGTTGAGCAGGGCACCGCGGACTACATGCACTACCTCATGAACGCCTACCCTGACGGCGTGCTCGCCTGATGGCCGCCGACAAACTCTCCCGCGCGGTCTTTCTTGACCGCGACGGGGTGATCAACGTCGACGTCGCATACTGCTCGCGCGTGGAGGACTTCGAGTGGATTCCCGGGGTTCTCGAAGCGGCCGCCGCCTACGCCCGCGCGGGCTACCGGCTCGTGATCGTCACAAACCAGTCCGGCATCGGGCGCGGCTACTACACGGAAGCCGACTTTCAAAAGCTCACCGACGTCGTGAAAGCCCAGTTCAAGGAGGCTGGCGCACCACTGGCGGCCGTCTACTTCTGTCCGCATCATCCGCAGGCGAAAGCAGCAGCCTACCGTTGCGTCTGCGACTGCCGAAAGCCCGCGCCAGGAATGATTCTGCGCGCCTGCCGTGAGCTCGGAATTGACCCCGACCGCTCCCTCATGTTCGGCGACAAGCCGAGCGACATGCAGGCGGCGCTTGCCGCCGGCGTCGGCATCCGCGTGCTGCTGGGCACCGACGGCAGGGTCTGCCCAGAAAAGATCCCTGAAGCAACGCACGTCGCAACGTCGCTCGCGGCGGCAGCGGCTCAGCGCATCGGGCTCTGAACGATTCAAACCGGTCCGCGAGCTCGCCAGCTCACGGGCCTTTTCTTTTCAGCTCGGCTCCGCCAGCAAGTACCTCTGAACGTTTTCCGGCGTTCCGTCAATCTTTATGCGCCGCCGCAGCACCTTGCCGTCTTTGGTTGCACACAATCCCGGCGCCTTCGTCACATGACCCGCCTGCACACGCAATTAAATCCCTTTTAAGGTCAAACTGTAAAACCCCTGCACAGCTTTGGATTGGACAACTTCCATCATCTACTCATGCAATTTTCTTTATTTGCAATTACAATGTAATTACGTTTAAGGAGATTGCAATGTCTGCTACCACTGTACCCATGACAACCTTCAACATGCGGATGAGCGCAGATTTGAAGAAGAATTTGGAAGACGTATGCCGTCAAATGGGGCTTTCCGTCTCAGCCGCTATCACCATGTTCGCTACCCAGGTTGTCCGCGAACGCCGTATTCCGTTCATTGTTTCTGCCGATCCTTTCTGGAATGAGGCTACGCAACGACGTCTGGAACATAGCTACGCACAACTGAAGGCCGGAAAAGTCCAAGAACATGCTTTGATCGAGGATTAAGTGTGTACAACATCCTTTGGACTGAAGATGCCTGGAATGAGTACGTCGAATGGCAAACGGAAGACCGAAAGACTTTGAAGAATTTGGTCGCCAGTGCAACAACGGCAAAACATAACATTTTTGTTAGTGATAAAATTGTTACTGACAAAAATGTTACCTAACACCCCATGTCTCGTCCTACGCCTCCGTTTGATTTTGGCTCCGTCGTCCGCGACGATCTCTTCACCGACCGCATTCGAGAAACTGAACGTCTCATCAGCAATTTCCAACTGGGCATCAATACCATTTTGATCTCCCCTCGCCGCATGGGAAAGACTTCGCTCATCACCAAGGCCAAACTCAAAGCCGCCTCGCCACAGCTTCGCATCGCCTCATTCGACGCCTTCAGCTGCTGCAGTGAACAAGATTTTCTCACCGCCTATGCGCAAACCGTCATCAAAGCCACTGGCAGCAAAATGGACGAATGGCTCCGCAACGCCCGCCGCTTTCTATCAGCGCTCGCTCCAGAAATCACCATGGGCATCGATCCGCAGAATCAATTCAGCCTGAGATTCGGACTGAAGGATTTGCCGCAGCGCGCCGAAGACATCCTGAATCTGCCGGAAACCATTGCACTCAAAGAGAATCTTCAGATTGTCGTCTGCATTGACGAATTTCAGCAGATCGGTCTTTTTGCCAACAGCGATGCGTTTCTAAAACAGCTTCGCTCCGCATGGCAGCATCACACGCACTCGTGCTACTGCCTCTATGGGAGTCAGAAGCACATGATGGACACCATTTTCCAAACACCGAGCGCGCCGTTTTACCGCTTCGGCGACCTTTTCTATCTGGAAAAGATTTCTCGGTCAGACTGGGTGTCGTTCATCGTGTCACGATTTCAGGCAACGGGAAAAACCATCTCGGAAGAACTCGCCGGCCGCATCGCGGACACCGCCGATTGCTACTCCAACTACGTGCAGCAGCTCGCGCTCTACGTTTGGGAACTCACCGACGCCTGCGTCACAGAGGATGAGCTTCAGCAAGGCACGGAGCGACTCCTTGCCTCCAGCGAAATGCTCTTCATCGAGCAAACCGCCCGTCTGGCCCGCCGGCAAATGAACTTCCTGCACGCCCTTGCCGACGGACTGGACCACGGCTTCTCTGAAAAATCGGTGCTCGAGCGCTATGACCTTTCGTCATCGGCCCATGTCGTTCGAGTCCGAGACGCGCTGCTTGAAAAGGACCTGATCGTCATTCCCGCCCGAGGGAGGGCCCAGATTGCCGATCCCATCCTGAAGCTCTGGCTGCAGCGCCGCGTCTGGCCGGCCGCCTGATCGCCTGAGTCCGCTTCAAGCCTCACCGCTGCACCATCTGCCATCCCACGAATCGTCTCTGCTGCGCAGAATAGACCACCGCTGCCAGACAAAGCTCCTCACAAGACTGCTGCTGTCCATAGCAACGCTCTCGAATCTGATTTTCGGCCATTTTCAAGCAGGCGCCCACCGCCGCTTCCGTCGCCTTTTTCTCTTCGGGCAAAAATTTGATTTCAAACACCCAGTGCCGCCTTCCTGCATCGACCTCCAGATCAGAGCGTCCCAGCGCATTGTGCGATTCCACCTGCACTGAGAGTCTCGCTCCTTTCAGAAAGGCCTGAAGAAAACCTCGGCAGGTCGATTCATCCTTCACCGGATGCTGCAGATAGGAAAGCGACAGAAGAAACTTGTTGAATTCCGCCACGACATCACTGAGTGAGCCTTCGGACAATACTTTGCGGACATCTCCCGCGCCGATGCCCGACAAAGAATTGCCGCCCAGCAGCTGCTCGGTGTAGAGATTGGCCATCGACACCGTCACCTCGTCGTTGGGATAACCCACGTAGTAGTCATCGAGCTCACGACGCTTTATGGTGAGGTATCCCGTTTGAGTCAAAAAGGCGACGTCTGAAATATTGTCCTCCGACGAAGAGGCTTCCAAGACCGCCTTGGAAAGGCGCTTCTCCCGCTCAAAATCTTCCGGACGGCGAAGCTCGCGCGTCTTGAAATACTTGAAAAGCCCCGAAGTCAATCCACCCGACTGGATCCAGTAATTCTCAAATCCAGCCGACGGAAGCTCCAAGAAATGCAGCACCGACCACGGGTTGTACACATGCTGCCGGGCCTCGCCGTCAAAGCAATAGCCGTCGTAATTGAGCTGCATTCCGCGCAGCACCGCATCCGCGCTGATGCCCATCACATCGGCCGCACGATTGACGTATTCGCCAAAATACTGTCGAATCTCGTCTTCGGTATAGCCCAGCAGCGTGCTGTATTCGCTCACATAGGAATAATCATCCGTAATGTTGAGCTCTGAGAAGAGGCCTGTTTGATTGAACTTGGTGATTCCCGTCATGAAAAAGAAGCGCAAGCTTCCTTCCGTCGTTTTGATTACTGCGTAAAACGACGCCAGCACACGACGAATCTTCCGAAACACCTCCAGATCGTCCAAATGCTCCGTCAATGGCGCATCATATTCATCGATGAGCAAAACGTACGACATGGGCGGGCGCTGCATGAGCCAGCCTTCAAGCTGATCCAAGAATTGAATGAAGCTTGCGGGATCGTACGAGAATCCCAGCGCTTGATACGCCTGAGCAATCCGGCTTTCAACCTCCCGCTGAAACCTCGCCTCCGACTCAAAGCTTTTCAGTCTCGAAAAATCCAAATGAACCACGGGATAGGTCTTGTCTTGCCATTGAGACTCGATGGCGAGCCCATGAAAATGCTTCAAGCCATTTTGAAACAAGGACTTGAAGGTCGTAAGCAAGAGTGATTTTCCAAAACGCCGCGGGCGAGAGATGAACAGCTTCCGACGAACCGCCGCCAGCTTCGCCACTCGATCCGTCTTGTCAACGTAAATCTCGGAAGCTTCGCGCAACGTTTCAAACGAAACGGACCCCAGCGGCAAGGGCCTCAAGATCTTCTCGGAACCTGTCATTAAAGTCTCCCGCGCCACGATTGTCGAAAGCCTTCCAACGCGACAGCTGAAGGCGCGTCCTCCATTGAAAGACCGGCCGGCCGACTCGCAGCCGAAGCTGCAAACGTGCCGCCCCTCATTCCCGCCAGCAAGAAAACGACAGCACCGCCTCGTTTACCTTTTGGCTGTCAGGCTGCTCAACACCGCGTTGATTCTAATTCGCCTTGGCTGCATCCTTCTTTGCCTTCGCCCGCTTGGCAAGGAGCCAGCCGAGCGCCACAACGACAAGCGCGCCGACAATGCCGGCAACATGGCCCCATTGGGCCGCCTGCGGCCAGTGCGACGCCACAAAGCCGTCCGTGACGACCATGCCGCCCGCGATCCAGCCCAAAAGCGCGCCGCCCAGCCACACGATGACGGGGAAGCGATCGATGAACTTCAAAATAATCTGGCTGCCGCACACGATGAAGGGCACGGACACCAGAAGGCCGAAGATGACGAGAAGCGTCTGATGGTCCTCATGCGCCTGCTGCGCTGCGCCTGCGATGGCGATGACGTTGTCAAGGCTCATCACGAAGTCCGCGACGATGATGGTCTTGATGGCTCCGAGAAGCTTCGAGGAGCCCGCGACTTCCGCGTGATCTTCGTCTTCAGGAAGCACGAGCTTCACGCCGATCCAAAGCAGGAGAATCGCCCCCACGGCTTTGAGAAACGGCAGATCGAGCAGCATCACGGCGCAGGTGATGAGGACAACGCGCAGAATGATGGCGCCCGCCGTGCCCCAGAAGATGCCCTTCGTGCGCTGCTCCTTGGGCAGATTGCGACAGGCCAATGCGATCACGACGGCGTTGTCGCCCCCCAAGAGAATGTCGATCATGACAATCTGAAGCACCGCGCCCCAGTGAAAATTGACGAGCAAGTCCCAAAGCCAAGCCACTTTTTACTCCTCATTCCTTTGAAATTCTGCAAAAAAGCCTCCAACCGGAAGGCGGAGGCATTATGTCACGGGAAGTCTATTGCTCAAGGTCATCCAAACGGTCTCCCGCTTCGGAAAGCACCCGATTGATGACGTCAAACGAGAAGCCCCGAGCAGCGAGAAAGCGCACCTGACGACACTTCTCCTTGTAGTCTGCGGGCGGATCGCCAAACTTTCGCTCCCAGACAGCGCGCGCCCGGTCGATCTCGGGCTCGGCTTCCGAGAGCGCCTCCGCGATCGCCTCGCTCTCCACGCCCTGCTGCTTCAGCTCCGCCGCTAGACGCCGGTTGCCGTAGCGCACGGAGCGGGTCCTCACGCGCCCTGCCGCATAACGCTCGTTGCTCAAGTAGCCGCGCTTTTCAAGTTCCGCAATCACGTCCGTCACGTCGTCAGGCGTCTCCCCGTCAGCAAGGCTGTACATCAGCTTGCGGGACAACTCGTCGCGGCTGTACTCGCGCCGGGAGAGCGCATCCAAGCCCCGCGCCATGAGGCTGCGGGGCTTTTTTTCGCGGCTTCGTTCGCCCGCGGTCATTCGTAGAGCTCAGCCGGATCAATCACGGTCTCGTCAACCGGATCCTCCACGCGCACGATTTCCTCTTCCACCGGCGCCGGCGGCTCCTCCTTCACGGGAGCCTCCTTCGCCTTCTTCGCGGGGGCTTTCTTCTCGTCCTTCACGTCCTTTGCGGGCGCTTCCTTCTTCGCGTCCTTCGGCGTTTCATCGAGGGACATCGTCTTCGCCTTCATGCCCTTCACGGCGCGAATCTTGTTTTCGATCTCGAGCGCCTTCTCCGGGTGGTCCTTCAGCCACTGGCGGGCGTTGTCGCGGCCCTGGCCGATCTTCGTGCCTTCGTAGGCGTACCAGGCGCCGCTCTTGTCGACGATGTTGAGGTCGGAGCCGATGTCAAGGAGCTCGCCCTCGTAGGAAATGCCCTGGCCATAAAGGATGTCAAAGCCCGCTTCCTTAAAGGGAGGCGCCACCTTGTTCTTCACGACCTTCACTCGGGTTTCGGAACCGAGGATCTCTTCGCCCTTCTTCAGGGAGCCCTTGCGGCGAATGTCGATGCGCACCGAGCTGTAGAACTTCAGCGCGTTGCCGCCCGCCGTCACTTCAGGGCTGCCATAGGTGACGCCGATCTTCATGCGGATCTGGTTGATGAAGATGACCAAGGTCTTCGAACGGTTGATGGAAGACGTGAGCTTGCGAAGCGCCTGACTCATCAAGCGAGCCTGCAGGCCCGGCATCGCATCGCCCATGTCGCCTTCGATTTCACTCTTGGGCGTCAAGGCCGCCACCGAGTCGATGACGATGAGGTCCACAGCGCCCGAGCGCACGAGGGAGTCGGTGATTTCAAGCGCCTGTTCGCCGGTGTCAGGCTGCGAGAGGTAGAGCTCTTCGAGCTTCACGCCAAGCTTCTGGGCGTACTGAACATCGAGCGCGTGCTCGGCGTCGATGAAGGCGCAAGTGCCTCCGAGCTTTTGCATCTGAGCGATGACGTGCAGCGTAAGCGTCGTCTTGCCCGAACTTTCCGGTCCGTAGATCTCGATCACGCGGCCGCGCGGCAGGCCGCCCACGCCCAGCGCCAGATCAAGCCCCAGCGACCCCGTGCTCACGACTTCGACGTCTTCGGTCTTCTGGTTGTCGTCCATGCGCATGATCGCGCCCTTGCCGAACTCCTTCTCGATGAAGGCCACGGCTGCCGCCAGCGCCTTCTTGCGCTCCTCCTTGTCCGTGAGCCGCTCAACCTTCGGAAGTTCCTTGTCCTTTTTCTTGTCAGCCATTTTTCGTCACCTGAGATAGTCTGTTCACCAAATTCATCGAAGGCGTGCGCCGAATGCTCGGTCTCCTGTCGTGCAAAGCACCTGCAAAATCACGGCTTATCAATGATTAACCGTCGTTGACATCCAGCTTGCCCAGCCTTCTTTCAAGGTGCATCATGCCTGAAGCCGTCAAGAAAATCGAGAAAATTCCGGTCAAATTGTTTAGGGTTTACCCTAACAACTGAGACGCTGTTACAAAAATACGGGCGTTTTAAGCGCATTGATACGGGAGTTTCAGTCTCTTCGCCAGCGCCCGGCCTGACGCCGTAGCCGTAATTGCCTTCCAAAGCCGTCCCCCTTGCCGTCCAGCCCCCGGCATCAAGCACGATCCTCATGAGTCAATTCAATTTTTCACTTGCAGAGCGTGATTAATAATGCTTTAGCTATAACGTTTTATTTATTTTCATCGTACCAAACGACTTTTCTCCGAAAACATGCACTTTCGGCTTGTTTTTTGCTTTTCGGGCTTGACATCCCCCACAGACTCGTGTTTAATTCGCACCTCGATTGATTGTTCCTCTGCGGGAACGGGGCTGAAGGCCGGTAGGTTCTCGAGGGTCGTTAGCTCAGTCGGTAGAGCAGCGGACTTTTAATCCGTTGGTCGTGAGTTCGAATCTCGCACGACCCACCAAACAATTGATCGCCTGGGAGCGTAGCTCAGTTGGTAGAGCAGCGGACTCTTAATCCGTCGGTCCAGAGTTCGAGTCTCTGCGCTCCCACCAAATTCCAAAACCCCGTTAAAGCGATGGCTTTGACGGGGTTTTACTTTTTCTACCGTCCCAATTCATCCTCGCAACCAAAATTGTGCGCGATTTTGTCTAAGGAACTGTTTGAAATTGAACTAGTGATCTACACTGACGAGCTCATTGAATTTGCGCTAGTTTCGGTTCAAAGAGAACCAAGTTATTGTTTTACGTTCCTGACAGCGATCGAATTCGGTTGGGAGGGAGTCAACAGGTGACGCACTTCCAGGCCGTGATCTGTCGATCGGCTTCGGAGAAGACCAACGCCACGCCGATCGTCCGCCGCTTTTCAAGCGACTTCTCGAGGTAGCCTCTCGCTTTCATCTGGTTTTCGGCTTCCAGAAGGAGCGCAGTGGCTGCAGCATTGGTCGTTTCTTTCTTCTGGAACTTGAATTCGAAGACCCAGTGACAGTTGCCGACGGTGACTTCCAGGTCGCTACGACCGCGAGCGCCGTGCACTTCCACCGACGGCAGCAGACAGGCGCCGATGAGCAGTACTTGCAGGTGCGAGCGGCAGGACGCTTCGTTCACCACGGGCGCCTTTTGATAATCGATGCAGGCAAAAGCTGTGTTGAAAAACGATATGACGGCATCGACGGCGCCGTCGGCCAAGGCCTTCGGTAGATCGGACATTTTCGCTTTGCTTTCATCCGGCGCCTTCAAGCACATCGACGCATAAAGCCACGCCATTGACTGCGACACCTCCTCGTTGGGATAGCTTGCGTAGAAGACGCCATTGGCCGTGACGGAGCGGATGGTGAGGTAGCCGGTCTGGGTGAGAAGCACGGTGGCAGACATGGAAGCCAGACTCTTGGGTGCGTCGAGCGACTCGTACGTGATGGCGCACGGTTCGTCAAAGTGTTCGGGCGCTGCGAGTCGATGCGATTCCAAATAGTGCATCAGCACCGTCGCTTCTCCCGCGCTGCGGTACCAGTAGTTGGCAAAACCGGATTCCGGCCGTGCGAAGAAATTGAGCACGGACCAGGTCGAGTACACGTGTTGTGTTGCCGTCGATTCGAAGCAATAGCCGTCATAGTGTCTCGTGAGCTGCGCCAGAACCTCTTCGGGCGAGAGATGAAGCGCGACGGCGGCCCGCTGCAAATAAGGCGCAAACGTGGTTTCAATTTCCTCCCGAGTGAAGCCGAGCAAAGTGCCGTACTCTGGCAGCAGTGAGAGGTCAGTGACGTCGTTTAGTTCTGAGAAGATGTTGGCATTTTGGAATTTTGTGATCCCGGTGAGGAAGAAGAATCGCAGACAGCCTTCGTTGCTTTTGATCTTGGCGTAAAAGTCCGCCAGCAGGCCGCGGATGTAGTCAAAACGTTCGGGATCGTTAATAGCCTCTGTGAGAGGCGCGTCGTATTCGTCGATCAGAAGCACCAGCGATGAGTCTGGTCGGTTATTGAGCCAATTGGAGAGCTGGTATGTGACCGAAAGGACGTCGTCCGGGTTGTATTCAAAACCAGTGTCACGGAAGGCAGACACTAAAAAGCATTTGAAATCTTCTTTGTACTCATCGACGGAGCTGAATCTGCGGATGAGTGAAAAATCAAGTCGTACGACATCGTAGGTTCGGTCGCTCCAGCCTTTTTCAATTTTGAGGCTATCAAAGTCCCGCAAGCCGTAGCGAAAAAGTGATTCGAAGGTGCTCAAAAGCAATGATTTTCCGAATCGCCGAGGCCTGAAGAAAGCGAACTTGCCGTCGTTGACGGCAATAGTGGCAATTTGGTCCGTTTTGTCAACATAGAGTTTTCCTGACTCGCGAAGCTTGGAGAACTTTGTGACCGAAACGGGCAGACGGCGTAATTCGTGAGGGTTTGGGATCATGGCAGGTCAGCGGATTCGGAATCCGTATCAGAGTAGCATACTCAGCGTGGGCTGACTGCTCCCGACGACCAAAGGTTCATCGTGGAATTCCAGGAAAAACGCAAAAAAAACCATAGCAAAACAGCTAAAAGCTGCATAGGGACCAATAGGTGAGAAGTGATCCAGGGCAGGACTTGGGATGCGATAAGGCGCAAGCCCTGCGCCAGGTCGTACCAGCGTCCCTCTGACGCCTTGAGCGCTTCCAAGAAAAAAGCGGCGAACCGGTTCTACGCCGATTCGCCGCCTGACTCACGTCAGAAAAAGCGCTCGATCAAGCCTTCTTCTTCGCGAGGTACTTGCCCACATGACGACCGAACGTCACCGTGCGGCCGCAGGCCATGCCGGTGGAGAGGTTCGGGTACTCGTTGGCGAAGTAGCTGCCCGAGTCATTGCCGATCACATAGAGGCCGGGGATCGGATTGCCTTCCGTATCGATCGCGTTCATGTTCGTGTCGATCTGGATGCCGTCCATCGTGCAGAGCACGCGGCCCGTCGTCTTCGCGCCGTAGAAGGGCGGCTTGTCAATGGGAGAAAGACGATGCTTTTCCTTGCCGAAGTCAACGTCCACGCCCTTGCGATAGAGCTCGTTGTGGCGAGCGATCGTCGCCTTCAGCTGCTTCACCGGAAGATCCAGCTTCTTAGCGAGTTCTTCGATCGTGTCAGCCTTTGCCAGGAACCCGTTCTTGATGAGGTCGGGCATGTGCTTGTTCTGGATGACCTGCCAGGGGATGTTGGGGTCGGCGCCGTTGGCAAACGGGAAGAGGCGCGAGCAGCCGTGCATCTTGAACTGTTCGGCGTACTTCACCCAGTTGCTGTCAAAGAGCGTGTAGTGCGCGTGATCCTTCTGATACTCGTCGGCATGCAGAATGTTTTCGTACGTGCCCGACTCGTTCATGAAGCGCTTGCCGTCCTTGTTCACCTTGAGCCACGGCTGAGAGCCCATCCAGAAGATCTTGCTGTCGCCAGACTCGATCGTGGCGCGGCCCGGCTTCTGCTCGGGGCGGATGGCGCAGCGGTCGAACATCATGAGGGAGTGCGTCTCGTCCATCTTGGCGCCCACCCACAAGCAGGCGCGGATGCCGTCGCCCGTGGCGCCCGGCATGGCGCTCGTGGTGCCCACGATGCGCAGGTTCCACGGCTGCAGGGCTTCCAACATGTCGTAGTCGCGAGCGTAGCCGCCGGTGGCAACCACCACACCCTTCTTGGCGACGTAGCGAACGTATTCGCCGTCCGCATTCTCCGCGATGACGCCCGTGACGCGACCGTTCACCTTTTCAAGCTTCAGCATCTTCGTGGAGTAGTCAAAGCGCGCGCCCTTCTTCACGGCGCAGTCGTGCAGGACTTCGTTCAGACGGATCTTGATGTTGCCATCCTTGTCCTTCTGGAAGCGAGGCGAATGGCCGGTGGGGAAGTGCTTGTAGCGGGTGACGTCGTTCTTGTCGCCGGATTCGTGCCAGAGCTCGATGCCGCGCTCGTCGCAGCGGTCGCCCAGCCAGTTGATCGTTTCAGCGGATTCGTCGCAGAAGAGCTTCACCAGTTCCTGATTGATGTGGCCGCCCGCGTACTGCGTCGCCATGGCGATGTACTCGAACTTGTCGATCTTCGTGCCCCACTTCTTCTGGTAGCGCGAGTCGATGGCCGCCAAGTCTTCGCGGATGCCCGTGCCCACGGGGAAGCGATCGATGCCGATCACCTTGCCGCCCGCTTCCGCCGCAGACGCCACGGCGAACATGCCGCCCGTGCCGCAGCCCACGACGAGGATGTCGGTCGTGATGGTGGACTTGATGTCCTTTTCAGCGATTTCCGGCGCCTTGCCGAGCCAGTCGCCCGCCTTCTTGGCTTCGGTCTTCTTCGAGACCTGCTCCACGGGGATTTCGCCCTTTGCCTGCGCGATGCACTTTGCCGCCGCCTTCTGCACGGCGTTCGACGTGATGGTGGCGCCCGAGACGCCGTCCACCTTCGCCGTCTGATTTGCGAGAATCAGCTTCTGCAGCTTCGGAGCAGCCGCCTGGCCGATCCCCGGGGTTTCGCGGCTGGCGTCAATCACGACGTCGGTGATCTTGTTGGCGTCAAACGTCATCGTGACGACGACGTCGCCGCCGATGCCCGCGGCCTTCGCGGAATAAGTGCCGGGGTGGTACAGGTTCGCGGCAAGCGCCGAGCCCGAAGCCGCCGCTGCGGCGATGGAAGCGCCGCCGGCGATGCCGGTGCGCAGGAAGCCGCGGCGGGAAATCGTGTGTTCCATAGTCATCCTCTCTTCGAAAACGCCGCTCCAAAGAGCGGCGAATCAATTCTTCTTAAAAACTACGCGGAGGAGTCTAAAAAGGGGGCGAGCCCCTGTCCCGCTTCATTTGAGGACGGTTTGTCTGTGAATTTCCCTAGCCGCTTTATTCGAAATGAGGGCAAAGCCCCCGAGGAAACCCCGAGGCGCTTTGCCCTCATTTTGGGAAAAAGCAACGGAGAACGCCCCGCCCGGGGGGGGGGGCGCCGTGCGTCCGCAGGCCGTGCCGCCAGCAAGGCCGGGGGCGGAGAAATCCGAGGCAACGCGGGGTGAAAAAAAACGGCAGGCCGC
This sequence comes from Acutalibacteraceae bacterium, assembly GCA_963647785.1. Taxonomy (GTDB): domain Bacteria; phylum Pseudomonadota; class Gammaproteobacteria; order Burkholderiales; family Burkholderiaceae_F; genus Duodenibacillus. Next base: position 4,494 of record CAVJBF010000009.1, on the reverse strand, counting down.
GAAAAACGGACTGCCGGAGAAGATCCTATTGGATGGAGAGAAAATACGACCGGCGTTTAGCGTAACCGTCGACCGAATGCTTTCGCAGTGTAGAAAAAGCCGGCGCTTGAAAGAAGACTCACCGCGGGTCCTGCCGCCTCAGACATTCCCGAGCCAGCTAACCCTCTTAGGATGGCGTACGCAGATTGGATGCTGCCTGCGGGCAAAAAAATTCCCGACAGGTCAAGAGCCGGCCGGGAACTTCTGTCATGCACCTTTGCAGACTACGACGCTTCGTCGTCGTTTTCGTCTTCCGTCGCCTCTTCCTTGCGCCCGAAGACGCGCACGAACTGCAACCCAAGCTCAAAGAGAATCACGAGGGGAACCGCCAGCAGGAGCTGCGAAAGCACGTCGGGCGGCGTGAAGATCGCCGCGAGCACGAAGGCGCCCACGATGAGGTAGGGACGCGCGCGGCGCAGCTTGTCGTAGCTTGCGATCCCCAGACGGTTCAGCACCACCACAAGAATCGGCGTTTCAAACGCCACGCCAAACGCGAAGAACATCGTCAAAACGAAGCTGAAGTAGCTGTCAATGTCCGGGGCGAAGTTCACAGAATCCGGCGAGAAGCCCGCGATGAACTTGAAGACCATCCCGAAGACGATGAAGTAGCAATAGGCCATGCCGACCGCGAACATCGCAACGCTCGAAATGATGACGGGCAGCGCAAGGCGCTTCTCGTGCTTGTAGAGCGCCGGCGCAATGTAGGCCCAGAGCTGATAAAGCACGTACGGGAGCGCAATCACGAAGGCGACGAAAAGCGTCACCTTCAGGGGCACCATGAAGGGCGCCACGACGCCCGTCGCCAAAAGCTTCACGCCCTGCGGCAGCGCCACCATCAAGGGCCTTGACAGATAGTCAAAGATCTCCTTCATGAAGGGCGAGAGGCCCGCGAACACGATGAGAATCGAAAGGCACGCGCGGACGGTGCGGTTGCGAAGCTCAATCAAGTGCGAAACAAGCGGCTGCTCGTTGGCGGGGTCTTCCGGCCCCTCAAGCTCCGGGGTGTTCTGATTGTCTGCCATGGCAAAAACTTAACGGTAAATGCGGACGCGGTTGGAGCGAGCGCGAGAGGCGTAACGGCGGGAGCCGCCCCCCAGCTGCGGCGAGCGGTCGCCGATCTCAGCCTTGAGGCGCTCAAGCTGCTCAGCGAGTTCGTCGATGCTCGGGCCCGGCTTGTAGCGCTTTTCAAAGACGTGAGAGGTCGAGCTGTTGTTCGGATCGTCGCCGTACCAGCTGTAGAAGTCGTCTGCGGCAGAAGAGGACGATTCGCCCCCGACGTTCGTGAACGCGGGATTCGGTTCGTTGTCCGTGAGCTCCTTGTACTTGGGCTCGGGTTCGACCGCTTCGGCTGAAGCGGCGTCAGCGCCGGCGTCCGACGCCGACTTGAAGCTTTCTTCCGCGGTCTTGGCGACGCTGTCCACATCCTTTTCCAAGGCCTTCATCTCGCCTTCGATCGCGTCGGCTTCGCCCTTCACGGTCTTCGTGATGTCGTCGGCGACGCTCTTGGCCTCTTCCTGAATCTTTTTGAGCTCTGAGAGCTCCGCCTCGCGCTCGATGTCGCTCTTCACCTGCGCCACGAGGCGCTGGGCCTTTCCGATCCACTCCCCGGCGGTGCGAGCCACGACGGGCAGCTTTTCCGGACCGAGCACCACAAGGGCCACGGCGCCGATGACCATCAGTTCAGAAAACCCGAAATCAAACATGACTCACTCAAAAGACGGAGAGGTGCAACAAAGAAGGACCGCGCGAAGCCTGGCCCCGCGCAGTCGATTCAATCGAAAAGGAGGAGAAGGAAAAATTACGCTTCTTTCTTTTCAACGGCCTTGGCGTCCACGACATCGGCCTTCTTTTCATCGGCGACCTGCTTGGGAGCCTCCGCGGTCTTCTGCGCCGCGTCGCCCTCCTTCATGCCTTCCTTGAAGCCCTTGATGGCGCCGCCCAAGTCCTTGCCCATGTTCTTTAACTTGCCCGTACCGAACACGAGCACCACAATCGCGAGAACGATCAGCCAATGCCAAATCGAAAGGGAACCCATTTTTTTACTCCTCGGCCGTCGGCCGTCTGATGAATCGTTTTGTTGTTAGTGCTTCCAGGGCTGAGGACCGCCCAGGACATGAATGTGCAGATGCGGCACTTCCTGACCGCCGTCGCGGCCGGTGTTGATCACCGTGCGGAAGCCGTTCTGGCAGCCCGCCTTCTTGGCGAGCACCGGAACAAGCGCCAGCATTTTACCCAAGAGCGGCGTGTCTTCCGGCGTCGCTTCCGCCAGAGACGTGATGTGCTGCTTCGGGATGATCAGAAAATGCACCGGCGCCTTCGGGTTGATGTCATTGAAGGCGATCACGTCGTCGTCTTCGTAAATCGCCTTGGAGGGAATCTCCCCCTTGCCGATCTTGCAGAAAATGCAGTCGTCTTTCGTCACGACAGAGTCTCCTTAAGTTAACGTCAGGCGTCCGTGCGGCGCCGTTTTTCTTCGAGTCCGCTCAGCCCTTCGCGGCGGCGCAATTCCGCCAGCACCGCTTCGGGGCGCAAACCATAATAGGAAAGCATTACCATAGTATGAAACCACAGGTCTGCGGTTTCATAAATGATGTCCTTTTTGCTCGCGTCCTTCGCGGCCATCACCGTTTCACACGCTTCTTCGCCGATCTTTTTCAAAATGCCGTCCGGGGCCTTGGAAAAGAGCTTGGCGACGTAGCTCGTCGCGGGATCGGCGCCCTTGCGGCTGTCGATGACGTCCGCGACTTCCGAAAGCGTCCGGCTCACGTCGTAGTCAGGCGCTTCGATTTTTACCATGGAATGATCCGACATCGCTTCGCTCTCCCTACGCCTCAGGATGCATCACGCGCCAGTCGGAAATCGCCTTCGCCGCCGACGAGACGAGCCCCGGGCCGCTGTAAATGAAGCCCGAATAGATCTGCACGAGCTTGGCGCCCGCGTCCATCTTCGCCACCGCCGTCTCAGGACTCATGACGCCGCCCGAGGCAATGATGGGGAGCGCCCCCTGCAGGTGGTTCGAGAGAAGCTTCACGACGGCCGTGGAGCGTTCAAAAAGCGGCAGTCCAGAGAGCCCTCCCACCTTCTCTTCGGTGGCAAGGCTTTCAACGCCCTTGCGCGACAAGGTGGTGTTCGTCGCCGTCACGGCGTCCATGCCGTGCTTTACGAATTCATCCGCCGCCGCCAGAATCGCCGCGTCGTCCAGATCGGGACCGATCTTTACCGTGATGGGCACGTAGCGCCCCGTCTTGTCCGCAAGCTTCTTGCGAGCGTCGGCGATGCCCTTTAAAAGCACCGCGAGCTCGTTGCCGCCCTGCAGCTTCGTCAATTCCGGCGTGTTGGGGCAGGAGATGTCGATCGCGAGATAGTCCGCCTTCTCGTAGAGCTTTTCCATGCAAAAGACATAGTCAGCCAGGGCGCCCGACAGGGGCGTCGAATTCTGCTTGCCGATATTGATCCCCAGAATGCCGCCCTGCTGGCGGTACTTCTCGGCGCTCACGAGGTTTTCCGCGGCCTTGTCCGTGCCGCAGTTGTTAAAGCCCATGTGATTGATGATGCCCTGCGCCGGGATGAGGCGCCAGAGCCGAGGCTTCGGATTGCCCGGCTGCGGATACGGGGTGATCGTGCCCACTTCGATGTGGCCGAACCCGAGCGACCCCAGAGACGTCACGTGCGCCCCCTGCTTGTCCATGCCGGCCGCAAGCCCCACGGCGTTCGGGAACGTGAGTCCCATCACCTTCACGGGGTCGCGCACTTCGGCGCCCGTCACAAGCTTCGTGAGACCCAGAGTCACTGCCCAGTCCAGATTGTCCATGATGACCGCGTGAGCCGTCTCAGGCTGCATGCGGAACAGGCAGGCGCGGGCCGTTTCGTAAAGCATTTTTGCTGTCCTTTCGGATGAATGAGGCAATTCCGTGAAGTCTACCCGAAAGGCTCGACGCAGTTCGACGCCGCACGAACTTCGCCGGCGAATTCAAACCAATCACCGCTTCTTGACAAGCGGCACAAGCCAAATGATTTATAAGGTATTTTAATTTCCAACCCACACTTTTTTATTATTCTCCTGACGGACGATTTCGACATGGCAAACACGTCCTCTCTCAAGGCCTTCTCTACGGCTGCGCCAGCTGCATCACCAAGCGCGCATGCCGTTTTCGTCGGACAGGAGCTCAAGACCTTCAAGGTCGAACCGTGAAGGAAAAGTCAACGCAAACTTGCGGTCTTGGCGCTGGGATGCAAAATAATTTCTTTTGTTAACAATCGTGTTAACATCGGGTCACCCTTTCTCGAAATAGTTTTTTCACTATGAAATCACTTCCCGTTGGACAGCAGTCCTTTGTCGACTTGCTCGCTAACAACAGCTACTACGTAGACAAGACGCCGTTCATCAAGGCGGTGATGATGAGTGCCGCTCAGGTGCTGCTCATGACGCGTCCGAGGCGTTTCGGGAAGACGCTT
>CAVJBF010000008.1:0-48934 GCA_963647785.1 Acutalibacteraceae bacterium | reverse complement strand
TCGGCGACAAGGAGATCTCGGTCCTCGGCGCTGACCAGACCGTGATCGACACGGCGCCGGTGCAGGGTGACTTTGGCATCCGTGCTCAGAAGGGCAACCTGATGATCAACGCCAGCTTCATGGTGGGCGGCGGCAAGGACGGCACGTCCTCCGTGGGCGGCAAGGCGGGCCTGAAGTACGTCTTCTAACCCCTAGCTGCTAAACGCAACAATCCCCTCGGCAAGGCGGGCGGCGGAGCGATCTGCCGCCCGCCTCATCTTTCCCATTCTTTCGAAAGAAGCCGCCCCCAGCAACGCCGCCCGCCGACAAAGAAAAAGGCCGCCCGCCCCGCCGTTTCCCGACGAAGCACAGGCAGCCCTTAAAACGAGCGATCCCGCAAAGGAGCGCCCGCCGCAGCGGCACTCAGGCCGTCATCACGAGGTTGTCGCGGTGGATGAACTCCGCCTGCGTGCAGAACCCCAGAATGCCTTCAATCTCTTCGGTGTGCCGGCCCTTGATAAGCTGGATTTCAGACGAAGCGTAGTTCGCAAGACCGCGCGCCACTTCACAGCCGTCGGGCCCGCAGCACGCCACCACGTCGCCGCGCACGAAGTCGCCTTCGACGCCTCGAATGCCCACCGGGAGCAGGCTCGTCTTCTTCGCGACCAAAGCCGTCGCCGCCCCGGCGTCGAGAATCACCTTCCCCGCACAGCGCAGGTGGTCCGCAAGCCACTGATTGCGGGCGTGCATGGGATCGTGCGTGGCTTTAAGTTCCGTGCCGATGTGTTCGCCCTGGGCCATGCGCACGAGAACGTTCTCTTCGCGCCCCCAGGCGATCACGGTATGCGCTCCCGAGCGCGCCGCTCGCTTCGCGGCAAGAATCTTCGTGATCATCCCGCCCTTGCTCATCACCGTAGCGGCGCCCCCCGCCATCTTTTCCAAAGCGGGATCCCCGGCCTCCGCCTCCGCGACAAAGGTCGCAGCCGGATCCTTGCGGGGATCCGCGGTGTAGAGCCCCTTCTGGTCCGTGAGGATGATGAGCGCGTCCGCTTCGACGAGATTCGTCACAAGCGCCCCCAGGGTGTCGTTGTCCCCCACCTTGATTTCATCCGTGACAACGGTGTCGTTTTCGTTGATGATGGGAAGCACCCCGAGGGAGAGGAGCTCAATCAAGGTGTCGCGAGCGTTCAAGTAGCGCTCGCGATCCGCCAGGTCCGCGTGCGTCAGGAGAATCTGCGCCGTGCCGATCTTGTGCTCGGCAAAGCACATTTCGTAGGCCTGCGCGAGCTTCATCTGGCCCACGGCGGCCGCGGCCTGCAGTTCGCAGAGTTTCTTGGGACGCGTGGTCCACCCCAGACGCCGAATGCCTTCCACGATGGCGCCCGAACTTACGAACACCACTTCCTTGCCAAGTCCTCTCAAGGCCGCAATCTGCTCAGCCCAGCGGGCGATGGCGCCAAAATCCACGCCGCGCCCTTCATTGGTGACGAGGGCGCTCCCCACCTTCACCACGACGCGGTGCGCGTCCTTCAAAAGCGAAACGGAGGATGCCTTCGTCATGCCAGTGCTCCTTTTCAGGCGTCGGCCGAAGCCGCCATGTCCACTTCATCGTGCGTTTCAAGCGTCGCCTTCTCCTTTTCGAGCTGGCGGGTGAGCTCCTCTTCGCGACGGCGCTTGTCGAGTTCCGCGGCAATCGCCTTCACAAGGTCCGCGGTGCCTTCGCGGGTCGCAGCCGACATCACAAAAAAGGGCCGGCCGTCCGAGGCGAGCGCCGCGCGGTACTTCTCAATCAGCGCCGGACGGTCTTCCTCGTGCACGAGGTCGATCTTGTTCAAGACGATCCAGCGCGGCTTCTGAGCGAGCTCGTCGTCAAACTTCGCGAGTTCTCGCGTCAAGGCCTGCGCTTCCGCCACGGGGTCCGTGCCTTCAGGATCCAAGGGCGCGCAGTCAATCACGTGGAGAAGGAGGTTCGTGCGGGAAAGGTGCCGCAGGAACTGAAAGCCCAGGCCGGCGCCTTCGCTCGCGCCTTCGATCAACCCCGGGATGTCCGCGATCACAAAGCTCTGCTCAGCCCCCACGCGCACCACGCCCAGATGGGGATGCAGCGTCGTGAAGGGATAGTCCGCGATCTTCGGACGGGCGTTTGAGACCGCGGTGATGAAGGTGGACTTCCCGGCGTTGGGCATGCCCAAAAGGCCCACGTCCGCGAGAACCTTCAATTCCAGCTGCAGCTCGCGGTATTCGCCTTCCTCTCCGGGCGTCGCCTGACGGGGCGCGCGGTTCGTGCTCGTCTTGAAGTGGAGGTTCCCCAAGCCGCCGCGGCCGCCCTTTGCCAAGAGCTTCTTGTCGCCATGGTGCGTCAGGTCAGCGACCGTGACGCCCGTCGCCGTGTCCACGATCTGCGTGCCCACGGGCATCCGCAGGACGATGTCGTCGCCCCCCGCGCCAAAGCAGTCCGCGCCGCGGCCGTTTTCCCCGTTGGGCGCAAAGAAGCGCTTCGTGAATCGGTAGTCCACGAGCGTGTTGATGTTCTGGTCGGCTTCCGCCCAAATGCTGCCGCCGCGGCCGCCGTCGCCGCCGTCCGGGCCGCCCTTCGGAATGAATTTTTCCCGGCGAAAGCTCGCGGCGCCGTTGCCGCCCTTGCCGGCCTGCACCTCGATGCGGGCCTCGTCGATAAATTTCATGGGTCTGTCCCCAAAACGCGGCGCGCTTCAAAACCGGAAGGCGCTCAGCGAAAAAATGGTGTCAATGCAAAACGAAAAAAGCTCCGAAGGGATGCGAGTCCCGCCGGAGCCTCTTTTTACGTGAACGGTGTCGGAAAACCGATTAGCCGGCGACCGGCACAACCTTCACGAACTGGTGATTGCGCGGGCCCTTCACTTCGAAGGCCACCGTGCCGTCGACCAAAGCGAACAGCGTGTGGTCGCGGCCCATGCCGACATGATCACCAGCGTGGAACTGCGTGCCGCGCTGACGGACGATGATGCCGCCGGCGTTCACGAACGCGTTGCCGAAGACCTTGACGCCGAGACGCTTCGCCTGAGAGTCACGACCGTTGCGGGTAGAGCCGCCGCCCTTCTTATGTGCCATTTTTGTTTCTTCCTAAAAACGTGCTTCAAAAATTAAGCGTTGATCGCTTCAATCTTGAGTTCGGTGTAGTTCTGACGATGACCGCCGCTCTTCATGGAGTGCTTGCGGCGACGGAACTTGAAGATGCGAACCTTGTCGCTGCGGCCGTGAGAGAGCACGGTGGCCTTGACGGAAGCGCCTTCAACCACGGGCTTGCCCGCCTTGATGGAGCCGTCTTCAGCGGCAACGAGAAGAACGTCGTTCAGGGTCACTTCGGAGCCAGCGTCGGCTTCGAGGGTTTCAACCTTGACGGTGTCGCCGACGGCCACGCGATACTGCTTGCCGCCGGTACGGATGATTGCGTACATGAAAAATTAACCTCGCCCGTTTCGCTCCCGAATCAAATCGGTTGACGAAACCTTTTTATATTAAAGGGAAATCAGCTCGAAATTTCGCCGCCCTGAGGGGCCAGAATTTCCGGCTGACACTCTTTCACTTGCGTGGAAAAGATGGAGATTATGACACAGCTCGAAGGCTGTGTCAACGAATTTCCAGGAAAAATCAACTGCGTCGGCCGCCGATCACGCCGCAAGCGCCGCCTTCACCGCAGCTTCCACCGCAGGCATCAATTCCGCGGTGCGCGCCTTGTTCATTTCGCCCAGGCGCAGGCGGCGATAGAGCACGTCCTTGGCGGTGCGCGCTCCGGTGTGCTTCACGCAGTAGGCGGCGTACGCGGCCACGGCCTTTTCAACGGTCGCGACGTCTTCGGCCTGATCCGCACGCTGCTCGAGCGCCGCCGCATCCACCGACGGATCGACGTACAGGGGGAGCGATCGCGTCATGCAGCCGCCGCGACGAATGAGCTTCATGCGGAAGGCGACCGACAGGGCGTGCTCGGCCATTGCGCGATAGCTCGTCCACTTGCCCCCGGTCACCGTGATGAGGTTGCCGAATTCCGGAATGACGGCGTGCTCGCGCGAAAGCTTGGCGGAACTGGGGCCCCCGGACACCACCTGTCCCTTGAAAAGCGGCCGCAGCCCCGAGAAAGCGCCCTTCACGTCCGCCTTCGTGATCTTCTTTTCGAGGTAGCCGTTCGCGGTCTCGATCATGAAGTCGATTTCATCGTCCGTGATGTCCGGATCAAAGGGCGCCTGCCCCTGCTCCAGGTCCGTCGTGCCGATTTCAAGGCCGTCCTTCCACGGAATCACAAAAAGAAGACGCCCGTCCTTGGTCTTTGGAATCACCATGGCGGATTCCGCCGGCATGAAGTCCTTCTTCACGACGATGTGAGAGCCCCGCGAGATGCGCACCAGGCTGTCCGCTTCGGCGTTGGCAAGACGACGGATGTTGTCCACCCAGGGACCCGTGCAGTTGAAGATGCACCCCGCTTTCACGCTGAAGGCTTCGCCCGTCTCCTCGTCCTTCAAGTTCACGGCCTTCACGCGGTCAGCTTCCAGCTCAAGCCCCGTCACCGAGACGTAGTTCACCGCCGTCGCACCTTCCCTCAACGCCGTCTGCATCAGCGCAATCGCCGTGCGGGCGTCGTCAAACTGGGCGTCATAAAACTTCACGGCGCCCTTCAATCCCTTGCGCTTCAAGCCGGACAGCGCGCAAAGCGCGCCGTTTCGGGAATAAACCGCCATGTGGCCGATCCCGAAGCCGCAGGACGCGAAAGCGGAATAAAGCGCCACGCCCGCGGTGTAGAAAGCGAGATCCGCCCACGAGTAGCAGGGGAGAACAAACGGCATCGCCTTCACAAGCTGCGGCGCGTTTTTAAGGAGCAGCCGGCGCTCGGCGAGCGCCTCCTTCACAAGCGGCCAGTCGCGCGGATTCTTCATGTAGCGCACGCCGCCATGGATGAGCTTCGTGGACCGGGACGATGTTCCGGCCCCAAAGTCCTGCGCGTCCACGACGAGCGTTTTGAGGCCGCGGCTCGCGGCATCCACCGCTACGCCCAGTCCGGTGGCGCCGCCGCCGATCACCACGACGTCAAACGATTCGCCGCTGCGGAGGCGGGCAAGCATCTGCGCGCGATCAAGCGCCGTGTTGAAAGACATGATGGAGGAGCTCCCTAGGGGTTGAAAATCAGCGCCGTCCTTTGTTTCGAGGCGCACGAAGGTTAAGTTTAGCGGGTTGACGGGCGGCGACAAAATGGCGCGATTCACGACGGGGCGCGGGCTATTACTCCGGCACTTAAATAGTGACCTTGATTGGCTGAAAAACCGTAAATCTAAAAAGTTGGCATTGAGTTATAGGGAAATTATTTTAACAACACGGATGTAAATAGTGATAAGGTTGCCATAAATCGGTTGTAATCAATGATCCAATCTGGCCTGCCATGGATATCAGGAAGCTCCCTCCATCTGATTCAGGGGAGTCTTTCATCACTATTTAGATGCCGGAGTAATATGCAAAGCACCCAATCACTTTTCCTCAGCCTCACTATCGCCTTCTTCCTCCGGAATATCGTTAAGCTGCGATTCTATTTCCTCCACCGACGGAATCATTCCTTCCACCTTGGCCGGATAAATTTGGGAGAGCTCATACTCCGAAATACCCAACGGCTGACTGCTCGCCTCGAGCGCATACTGCGCCAACAGATTGTCCTTTCTTTTACAGACCAGCAACCCAATCGTCGGATTGTCTCTTCCTTCTTTCCTAAGCAGATGATTCACCGCGGAGACGTAGGTCCCCAACTGCCCTAGATCCGCAGAATCGAATTCGTCGACTTTTACTTCCACCACCACATAACACTGCAAATTAACGTTATAGAACAGCAAGTCAAGAAACTTTTCCTTTTCACCGATTTGCAGTCGATACTCACGCCCAATGTAAGCAAAGCCCGTCCCCAGTTCGGTCAAAAAGCGAGTGATGTTTGCCAACAAGGCATCCTTCAACCGCTTCTCGTTGCAATCCGTTCGCAACTGAGGCGACAAAAAGTCAAAACAGTACGGATCCTTAGTCACGCTTTGAGCAAGCTCACTCGTCGGTGCTGGAAGATTCCGCTTGAAGTTCGTCAACGCTTTGCCCTGCCGTCGGTAGAGATCCGTGTCCAAAAAATTCAGCAGCAAAGTCCGACTCCAACCATTGTCAATGGTTTGCCGAAGATAGAACACCGCCTTGTCCACATCATTCTTGCAACGATCCAAAATCAAGCGATGATGACCCCAGGGAACCCTTTCCAATTCATCCATCAGTTCTGGCGTCACCTCCACCAATGAACGATAGAGATCAAAAAAGCGCTTGACATACCTCAAATTCGTTTCAGAGAGTCCCTGCACCTTGGGCAACTGTGACCGAAGGTCGGCGCTCAATGTCTCGTAAAAGCGATTACCGTAATACTTTTCATTTGTTCGTTCACTTATTTCTCTGCCCAGCTTCCAATAGAACTCGATCAAGCTCTTGTTAGCATGCAGCATCGCTTCAAAACTGCTCGTCTGATAATCAAACGCAATGCTTTTCACCCACTGTCGATACGCAGGCTCAGTGATTTCCACTTTTTTACTCATCTTCTTTCTCCTGCTCATCCGTTGCCACAGAGGCGTTCCGGACCACCAGTTCCCGCATCACAGCTCCCACATCCAAATTCACTTGCAACGCCTTGTGAAGCACGGCTGACGCAGCAAAACTACGAATCGTTGACCCACTCAATTCAGCTGCCCGCCTGACAATCTCAAAGGATTGCGCCGGCAATTCAAGACTGATCCGCTTGACCGACTCCTTTTCTATCACAGCACACTCCAAATAACATCAATTTGATGTCATTCTAGTGTAATTTTGATCACATCGCTTCATAGCTCACGGAAAAGTTCACCCCAAGTCACAAAATTCCGGCAGAACTAGGGTTGTCAAATATGTTTTACAATTTGGTGATCATTCTCCGCTTTGTTAAATATAATTGACAAAATAGCATTCGAGGTGTCTCATGACCATCCCGTTTTCCCAGTTGCTCGACCGCCCCCGCGCCCTCGAAGCCATCCGTCCATTCTACGAACAGCGAGAGCTCATCAAGGTGCTCACCGGCATGCGCCGCACAGGAAAGTCCACCCTTCTGAAGCTCATCGCCAACGATCTCGTGCGCTCCGGCCGCTCCGCCGACGACTTTCTCTTCGTCAACTGCGAGGAGCTCCGATGGGCGACGCTTGACTGGCAGCAGTTCGGCGCAGCGCTCGAAGCCTTCGTTCGGCAGCACCCACAGGGCTACCTCTTTCTGGACGAAGTGCAGACGATCCCAAACTGGGAGCTCGCCGTCAACGGCGTGCGCACGCTCAACAAGGCAAGCCTCTTCATCACGGGCTCGAACTCCCGCCTCCTCTCAGGCGACCTCGCAACGCACCTTGCCGGACGCTGCATCACTTTTCAGGTCTACCCCTTCTCCTTTGCGGAGTTCTTCACGCTCGTGCACAAGTCGGCTCCCCAAAAGACTGCGGCCGAAGCCTTCCAGCTTTACCTGATGCGCGGCGGCCTGCCCGCCCTCGCCACGGGCTTCATTCAGAAGCCCGACGACGTCTGGCACCAGTACCTTGAAGACCTCTACCTCGCCATCTTTGTGCGCGACATCCAATCGCGCCTTGCCGTTAGAAACGCCTCGCTTTTCCTTCGCGTGCTGCGCCATCTCTTTTCCGAAATCGGCCGAACGATCACTGCAAGCAATCTCGCCAAGACCTTGAAGGCGGAAGGAGAAGAAGGCAGCAAGCCCACCATCCTGAAGTTCATCGAAGCCGCCAAGGAAGCGTTTCTCTTTGAGCCCGCCTACTTCTGCGACACGCAAGGCAAGCAGCTTCTCAAATACGACTGCAAGCTCTACGCCGCCGACCACGGCCTGCGCGAGGCGATCTTCGGCAGCAACCGGGAGAGCATCAGCCAGGTGCTTGAAAACATCGTCTTCATTGAACTGAAGCGCCGCGGCTGGTCGGTTTCAGTCGGCCGCGTCGGCACCAAGGAAGTGGACTTCATCGCCGACAAGGGACCCGAGCGGCGCTACTTTCAGGTGTCCTACCTCATCGAGGCAGGCGCCAGGGAAGCGCGCGAATTCGGCGCGCTGCGCCAGATCGACGACAACTTTCCCAAGACCGTTCTGAGCCTTGATCCCATCCTGCGCCCGCAGCACGGCATCGAGCACCGCAATCTCATCGACTTTCTGCTCGATCCTGACGGGTAGCCCGCTCGACGGACAACAAAAAAGCACGCCTCGAGAAACGATCCCGTCGTTCTCCCAGCGTGCCTTCTTCATCGCGTCAGGCGCTCTTTCAAGCGCCCGACGGAAAGCGGATTAAGCCCCCGCCTTTTCCGCAGCGACTTCGCCTTCTTCTTCCATGGAGTCGGCCTGCGAGGGGCTGTTTTCGCCCATGTCGCTGCCGTTGTCGGCGGCTTCTTCCTCTTCGTCCACTTCCACCGGCGCTTGCGCCGCGGCCTCAACCGCCGCAGCCGCTTCCGCGGCCTTCTTTTCCTCTTCAGCCTTCTTCACGAGGCCGGCGAGCGCGATCACCTGACGCAGCGCCGCGTTCACCGCCGCGGGGTCGGAGAAGTACTGCGCAACGTCCGCGTCAAGACGCACGGTCGCCGTCTGCACAAAGGCCTGACGGTCCGCAAAGCGGCGCGTCTCCACCGCCTTCGCGCGGGGGCCGGAGCGATCCCCGAAACGGGGTTCATTGCGATCAAAGCGGCGGAACGCCGGACGATCGCCGCCAAAGCGACGGCCGCCGAAGCCGCCTTCACGGTTGCCGCCGAAACCACCCTCGCGACGCTCGCCGCCGAAACGGCCGCCGCCAAAGCCGCCTTCGCGGCGCTCGCCCCCGAAGCGGTCATTGCGATCAAAGCGACGATCGCCGCGGTCGGAATCAAAGCGGCTGCCGCGGTCGTTGCGGTCGCCGAAGCGATCATTGCGGTCAAAGCGGCGTTCGCCGCGATCCGCAAAGCGGTCGTCGCCGAAGCGGCCGCGAGCGGGCTTTTCAGAGAAGCGGTCAAAAGAAGGCTGAGGCTTGCGTTCCATGATTTTTTCCTTAACGAATGGCGGGAGGCGTCGTCATTTTTCCGCCCCCGCGGCGCCGGATTTTTCCGCGGCGCTCAAATGGTACAAAAAGCAAAAAACAAGTTCTCCGCAGAATCAGCGGAGTCCGTCAATTCCTGAGGGCAGCAGATGAAAAAGCGCCCTCATCTGAGTAAACTAGGTGCATCGGAAAGGTCTACTGACTTTTACCGATACGAAAAATATCCTCAACAATAAGAAGAGAGGTTTTTATGCTGCAGGTCATCTTTCACGGTGTGGACCGCTCCCCGGCTGCGGAAGCCGACATCGCGGAGCGCTTCGAAGCTCTGAAGCACTTTGACTCCACCATCGGCGAATGCAAAGTCACGATCTCCAAAGAAGGTCATCAGGGCCTGGGCTCTTTCTCCGCCAAAATCGATCTGGCCATGGCCGGTCGCAGCAACGTGGTCGCGCAGGAAAGCGCCCCGGAAGCCACGGCAGCCATCAACAAGGTGTTTGACACCATCCGCCGCGTCGTCAAGGACGAAAATGCCAAGCGCCACGGCCACTAAGCCTTAGCACTCGGCATTTTGCCTTGCAGACCGCCCGATTCAACCTCCGGGCGGTTTTTTATTGCCTCACAAAAATTCTCAAAAGCTCCGCATCCATCATCGCGGAGCGCTCCAAGGTTTTTTCCAGCGCCTGGCCGGAATAACAAAAGAGCCCGCCGGCAATACCGAAACGGGCTGATTTGGCTTGGCGTCCCCTAGCGGATTCGAACCGCTGTACCGACCGTGAAAGGGTCGTGTCCTGGGCCTCTAGACGAAGGGGACCCTGAAACTTGGTGGAGGTTAGCGGGATCGAACCGCTGACCTCTTGCATGCCATGCAAGCGCTCTCCCAGCTGAGCTAAACCCCCGTCAAGGAAGGCGGCATTATGAAGAAGTTTTCCTTGAAAAGCAAATCATCCGGCAAAAATTCCGTGTCTTTATCAGCATTGTGCTGATTTCTAACGAAACTCTGTCCGTCTTAAGGGAAATTTTCCGCCAAAGTCAAAGCATTTCGTTGGCATAATGGCCTTTTTCCTTCTTGAGAACCGATTCACCATGGCCGTCCGACTTCCCGCCCCCGCCTTTGAAAAGAAAATCGTCGCCTTTGAAGACCTGAAGGCCCGCGTTGCCGCGCTCCCGCACCCTGTTGTGATGACCAACGGCGTCTTTGACATCCTGCACCGCGGCCACGTGACCTACCTCGCGCAGGCCCGGGCGCTGGGCGCAAGCCTTGTGGTGGCAGTCAACAGCGACGCCTCCGTGAAGCTTCTCGGCAAAGGGGACGACCGCCCCATCAACGCCGAAGCCGACCGCGCCGCGGTGCTCGCCGCCCTCGAAGCAGTTGATCTCGTCGTGGTGTTCACGGACAAGGTGCCGCTCAAGGTCATTGACGAGGCGCGCCCCGACATTTATGTGAAGGGCGGCGACTACCGCGTCGAAGACCTCCCGGAAGCCAAGCTCGTCGCCGCCTGGGGCGCCAAAACCGTCACCGTGGAATTCGAGCACCAGCGCTCCACCACCGCGCTCTTGAAAAAAGTTCGGGGCGCCTGAGTTTTTTCCCAGACGCCCCGCGACAGCGGACGGCGACGGCCGTCCGTTCTCGTTTGGCGATCAGACCTTGTAGCCCGCAAGACGCGCGTAGTGCACGGTGGCCGACAAAAAGCCCTGCTTACTGCCGCAGTCAAAGCGCTGGCCTTCAAAGCGGTGCGCATAGGTCGTTCCGGCCCCAAGGTTCGCGGCAATCGCGTCGGTGAGCTGAATTTCCCCCCCGACGCCGCGACGTCCGTGGCGCAGCGTTTCAAAGATTTCAGGCTCCAGCACGTAGCGGCCGATCACCGCCATGTCCGAAGGCGCCTCGGCGGGATCCGGCTTTTCCACGATCTCGCGCACGATGGACGTCGCCGCCTGCGCGTCGTCCACGCCCACGATGCCGTACTTGTTCGTGTCTTCGTGGCGTACGTCCTGCACGGCGAGCACGCTGCCGCCCCCCTGATGTGCGCGAGCTTCAATGAGCTGCCCCAGAGCGGGCGTCTGCGAACACACCAGGTCGTCAGCGAGAATGACGCCAAAAGGCTCGTCCCCCACCACGGGCGCGGCGCAAAGAACGGCGTGCCCCAGCCCCAGCGGCTGCGGCTGGCGAATGAAGATGAAGTTGACGCCCGCCGGGGTCACGGAATGCACGAGATCGAGCAGCGCGGTCTTGCCCTTTTTTGCCAGATCGTCTTCCAATTCCGGGCTCTTGTCGAAATGGTCTTCGATCGCGCGCTTGTAGCGCCCCGTGATGAAGATCATGTCGGTCACGCCCGCGGCGGCAGCTTCCTCCACGGCATACTGAATGAGGGGCTTGTCCACCACCGGCAGCATTTCCTTGGGCATTGCCTTCGTTGCAGGCAAAAAGCGCGTGCCGAGGCCGGCCACGGGGAATACAACTTTGCGTACGGGTTTCATCTCGAAATTTCTTCAATCAAAGGACTGCCGACGGGCAGAGATCGGCGGATTTTAACGCAGAGCCGCCAGCCGCCAACCACCGCGCGAACCGACATCACGAATGAAGAGACGGGCTTTGCCGTCATGGCTTGCCGTCGCTATTGGCGCCCATGCGGAAGTCTCTTCACCAAACTCCTTCACCCGCCCCCTGTCTTGCACTGCTTAAAAGCCCGCGGAAATATCGCTTATGCAAAGGTACCGGTGATTCGCGTCATACATCTTGACGGTGTATGTACCCGTGCTTTCCTTGGGCTCCGCATTCTTGTCGTACACCACTTGACAATTCCCATTGTTGCATTGATAGCTGGCGGAATACTGATAAACCTTCGTCTGAATTGACTTGTTCGGATCACTCTTAAGCGCCGCCGCATCAGATTCCGACACGCTGGCAGCCCACAAATACAACGTCCCGTTGCTGTAGCGCATTCGCCAGATAACATGATCCGTCTCGATGTTGGCTTTCTGCAATGCCGCCACCACGGGAGCCGTCATGGAATGGTAGGTGTATTTGCCATCGTTATAATTTTCAGCCGGCCAGCTTTGATCAGACTCTGAATCCAAAATATCCGTTCTGAGGAAAAAAGCCTGCAGCCACCCCATCAACTGCGCATCCGCTGCTTTAGTAGGATCCACCAGTCCGGAAAGAAACTCCATCAAGGTCTGCGCCTCTTTGGGGTTGCTGATGATCGTCGTCGTTGTCACGCTCCCCGTTGAACCATGACTGGGATCGCTGCAAGTCACCTTGAACTCCGCCGTGCCATTGGCCACCCCGCCATTCACCACATAGTTGATGTCATCGCTCCCAGCCACATGCTTGGGGCAAAGATTGGGACAGGCACCGCCATTTTTGCAGCCAGCTCCCCCCACGGAAGCCATCACCTCATCGATGGTTCTGTCGATATTCGTCTGGCTTGAAAAATTGTCGTTGTCCTCCAGCTTGGAAACCGCAAAAACCGTGTGCAGCTGCTCAATCAGCACGCCCCGGCTGTGCTGACACTTGATTCGGGCCGCCTCCTCCTGCATGTCAAAGTATTTGGCGACTGCCACGGCCGCCAGAATGCCCAGAAGAATGAGCGCCGTCACGATTTCAAGCAGCGTAAAGCCTGCCTGTCCCAGCTTGCCAGCCTTGTCGAGGCTTTTTGTTGTCATACGAAAATTCCTTGATTGGAAGGGATTTTTATTGTTGTCATCAGACGCGCTCATCATACCGCGAGTACAATCGCCCGTCTTTTGGTGAAAACGTCAACATGCCTTCCTCCCTCTACGCCATCGGCGACCTTCAAGGCTGCCTTGAAAGTCTCGAAAACCTGCTTGAAATCGTTCCGAAAGAGGCGGAACTCCTCTTTGTGGGCGACCTTGTAAACCGCGGCCCCCAGTCGCTTGAGACCCTGCGCTTTGTGAAGCGCCTTTGCGACGCGGGCCGCGCCCGAACGCTCCTCGGCAACCACGATCTGCATCTTCTTGCCGTCGCCGCCGGCGCTGGCAGCGTGCACCGCAAGGACACGATCGGCGAAATCCTGAAAGCCCCTGACGGTGCCGAACTCATCGACTGGCTGCGCCGCCAGCCCCTCTTGATCGACACCCCCGACGTCGTCTTCGTGCACGCAGGCATTCCGCCCCATTGGACGCTCGCAAAGGCGAAGGCGCTCGCCAAGGAAGCCGAAACGCACCTCGCGAGCGACCACTGGAAGGACTACCTCCAAAACATGTACGGCGGCACCGTGTTTCAAGACGACCTGACCGGCGCTGATCGCATGCGCGGCATTCTGAACGGCCTCACCCGCATGCGCTTCATCGGCCCCGACGGCGAGCCGGAATTCACCTTGAAGGAAGGCGCCGACAAGGCGCCTTCTGGGTTCAAGCCCTGGTTTGAATGCCGCCGACGCGTCACCAAGACGATCTGCTTTGGCCACTGGTCCACGCTGGGCCTCATCGTGCGCCCCGACCTCGTCGCGATCGACACCGGGTGTCTTTGGGGCGGGAAGCTCACCGCCGTGCGCTTTCCGGACCGCCGGCTCTTTCAGGAAACGTGCCCGCAGTGGGCGGCGCCAGGCTGTTAAACCCCACTTGCAGTACGATCACTTGATCGATCCTCCCTCCGCCCTCGATGCGTCAGGCTATGCCGCATCGATCAGAAATAACGATGTCCCAAAGATCTCCTTCGGGACATCCTCTGCTCCAGTCTTCCGAAAAAGCATGTCACCCGAACCTGTGGCAAAATAGTCCGCCTGATTGAAAGAAAGGGCTAAATTCCCCTAAATAGCATAATTCCGTTTAACTACAAAACGGAAGACACAACATCAATGAGACGGTCAAATGGATGTGAAAGAAACTGAGCAGCTTGGCGCTGTGTTCTCATATCTCAAGGAGCTCCTGAGCCTCCTGAGCACGCAAAAATTTGATCTGGACAAAATCAAGAGCGATTTCGTCTCCTTTTCTGACTTTGAAGCCATCGGCCGTGGAGTCACGCTGTGGCGTCCCGAGTCCACTCACCCCAACGAAATCATCAAGATTGAGTACCTGCCGCTGCCAGTTCCTCCCGCTATTCCCCCGCAATTGCAAAACTGGGTGAAATCTGATTCCAACCCTGCGGCTCCTGTTTTCGCCGACGACTGTGATGAAGACCCTCAAAGGGCAGAACTCCACTCGCAATGGCTAGACAAGCGCGATGTCTGGGAGCAGGAATACCGGCGCATAAAACAGGTACATTCGTACTACGAAAAGATTCTTTCTCTGCACACCGCCCTGCTTCAGTCTGGGTACCAAAAAGAGTTAGTCCTCGGCACGATGATTTTTGAATCAGCGCCTGTTGATGACGAAAAAATCAAATATCCGCTGCTCACACGCCGACTGACAATCGAAAATCGCGTCAATGAGAAAACGAGAAACGCCGTTCTGGCTGTCTGTCTCGATGAAGAAAGCGATACCGAAGTAGATCCCGTTCCGGTCATTCAGTGTGACGAATTGGACTGCACACCGCTGAAAACACTGAAAGACCACTTGCGCTTTCTTGACCTGAATCCTCTTGCCACCGAAGACAATGAGCTCGAGGAAACGTTCAGTCAATTGCCTGCCCAGCTAGCACCAACCTGCCGGTGGCTCAAACAGCCGCCGTCAGAAGTCACCTTTGACGACAGCACTCGCTTCGTAGTTTACAAGCGCCCGATCTTTCTCATCCGCAACAAAGACACGGGACTAAAAGAAACACTCGACACCGTTCTGAACCAGCTCAGGGAAGGATCGGCAGACATTCCTCCTTCATTGACAAACATCGTCTGCGGCCTCAAGCACCAGGACAAGAAACCGATTTCAGAACCCACGCCAGAAGCGCGCATTGCTGAAACCGCTGGTGAAGACGAAGACATCTTGATGGTGAAGCCAGCCAACCCGGCGCAGCTTCTTATTGCCCGAGAAATTCAACACAATCCGGCTGTTGTTGTGCAGGGCCCTCCTGGCACGGGGAAAACTCACACCATTGCCAATCTGCTGGCCCATTTCCTCGCTCAAGGAAAGCGAGTTCTCGTTACCAGCGCCTCCCCCAATGCGCTGACGGTTTTAAAGAACAAGCTTCCCCAAAATCTGCAGCCGCTGTGCGTCTCCATGACTGGCAGCGGCAAGGAAATGGAGACCTCCATCACGAGTCTCGTTGACAATTTGACAGCCAAGAACTCTGCAGAGCTAAAGCGCCGAGTAACGCAGCTTGAACAAGACCGCAAGACGACTATGGGGACGCTTCGCGAGTTGCGCCAAAAGCTGTTCAAAGCTCGCAAGCTCGAAAAAGAGGGCCGCACTGTCACAGTTGAAACTTTCAAGGGACATGCTTATTCGCTGGATGAACTTGCCCAAGAGCTCTACCGCGATCAAGCGTTGGAAAACATCATTCCCGGAGACGTTTTAACAGATGATCTGCCCCTATCCAAAGCAGAACTCGACGAACTCTATTCCACCAACGGCAAATGGTCTCCCGACGATGCCGTCTACTTTGGAGAAACGAACCAAGTCCCCCGCAATCTTCCAACCGCGCAAGATTTCCGAATGCAGGTGGAGCGTATCCATGAGTTGGAAAACACGCTCAACTCCTCTCTCATTGAGTCGAAACGAAGCTTCAAGGAACATCTGTTCCGCCGTATTTTCTGGGACAAAAATTCAAAGCAAAAACTGCTGGATTGTCCCACGGATTCTTTGGACGCCCTCCCCCAGTTGCTTTCTTCCCAGCAACTGAATTTCTTGTCCGAGCTGGTAAAAGACAACCGCCTTCTTTGTGTTCTTGAGGCTGGTCGCACCGACGGCGCAGAACACGCCAGACTGTCGATCTTTATCGAAGATCTGGAAAAGCTCTGTGATCTCCACGAAACAATTCTCCAAAACATTCGTTTTACGGTGCAGATTCCTCAGGGGATGGATTTATCCCAACTGGAAGAAGCCGTCATCTGGCTGAAGGAACGCTGCACCAATGGGAAAATAAATCTTGGACGCCTGAGCAGATTTTTTAACAACAGCAAGTTCGAGATTTATAACTGCGTCAAGGTAACGGGGATCAACAACGAAACCAGTGAAGCACTGGCGGCTGTAGAACGGCAGATTGCGCTTGAAAAGCAGATTCATCAATTTCGCATCGAAGCCCAACAGCTTCAAACTTGTCTGAGCCTTGACACTGAAAAACTTATCAGAGACAACTCCTACGCAAAAAACTTTGCTCTGCAACTGACTCAAGCTTTTCACTACTGGGAAGAGACATGCTGTCCGCTATTGCAAGCATTCAAGATGCGAGGCATTACGCTGGCTCTCAAAGCACAACCTTCCGCCAGCGACGTCGTTCGCTGTCTCAATGAGTGTTGCCGCCCGGTCTCAGAATTTCTGACACATGAACTCGAATTGGACAAACTCCAGCAGTCGATCAAGACTTTGCAAAAACAAATCGAGACCTGTGCCCCCCAATCCACAATCCTGCAACAGCTTTGCACTTCCGTCAAAACCCTGGATGCCAACCTCTATGCTCAGACGCTCAAAGCCAGGCAGCAAAAGGATTTGGATTACCATCACTTTGAAACCCGTCGCCAATTCCTCACCACACTGCGCAAATGTGCCCCTCAGTGGGCGGCTGAGATTGCCAATTCGACTGTCCAAACACCGCCTTCTCATGTTTTTGAAGCGTGGGACTGGAAGCTTAAAAACAAGCGCTTTGCTGCTCTCCACGAACTGGACGTTAAAACGCTGAATCAGGAAACCTCTCAGCTTTCCCAGCACCTGAGAAAACTCACCTGCGAACTGGTCGAAAACAAGGCATGGCTCCTCGTCAAGGAACGAATGGACGACTCTAACGAACTTGCCACGCTGCGCTACGTCGCCACACAGTTCAAAAAGATCGGCAAAGGAACCGGCAAAGGCAAAGGCGTCATGTCGGCCAAAAAACAAATTCGCGATTCGCTGCCGCAGTGTCAGCTCGCCGTTCCTATCTGGATTATGCCGATGACCAGTGCGCTGGCTAATTTCAAATCGGAAAACAAGTTCGACGTTTTGATCGTTGACGAAGCCAGCCAAGCCGACATCACCACATTACCCGTGCTCTTAACCGCGAAAAAAGCCATCATCGTCGGAGATGACCAACAGGTCAGTCCCATTTCTTTCGCTAACGAATCTCAGATTGAATCCCTCATCAACAGTCATTTGACGGGCTCGGTCAGCCGCGTCAACCTGTACAAGCCCGACGTTTCACTCTATGACGTGTGCAGCAGCACTTACCACGTAGTCATGCTTCAGGAGCATTTCCGCTGCGTACCTCCCATTATTGAATTCAGCAATCAGCTGAGCTACGAAGGCAAGATCAACCCCTTGCGCGACAGCTCTTCTTCGAACTTACTTCCCGCCATGATTCCGTGGCAGGTTGACGGCACACGCAAAAACGACGGAACCAACCACGCAGAAGCTGAAACAATCGTCGGCCTTATCAAGGCCTGCCTGCGTCAAGAGGAATATGCCGACAAAACCTTCGGCATCATCCCCATGCTGAGCAGCACTGGCTCCAACCAGGTAAAGCTCATCAACCAATTGATCACATCACAAATCCCCGCTGACCAAGTAAAAAAGCATGACATTCGCTGCGGGCTCTCCAAGGACTTTCAAGGTGACGAACGCGATGTGATCTTTCTGTCGCTTGTTGACTCTCTCGAAGAAGGCAAGACGATTTTGAGAACTCAGAGCGTCGGCCGGGGCGACTTGATGAAAAAACGCTACAACGTCGCCGTCAGCCGTGCAAAAGACCAGCTTTGGGTCGTTCATTCCTTTGACTGGTCAAAGGAGGTTACTGTCAACGATCTGCGCTATCGGCTTTTGTCACACATCAATGCCGTCAATTCCCAAAAAAAGAGCGACATCCAGATTGACGAACAGTCGGAATCACCTTTTGAATCATCGGTTGCCAAAGCGTTGAACGATCGTGGCTACGCATTCATTCAGCAGTACCCCGTCGGCCCCTACCGTCTGGACTTTGTCGTCACCTGCGGAACTCTGAAAGTTGCCCTTGAGTGTGACGGCGACGAATTCCATTCCACAGAAGATCAAGTGTTGCATGACATGCAACGCCAGTGCGTGCTTGAGCGCAACGGCTGGAAATTTATCCGCCTGAGCGGGTCAGAGTATTACCGAAATCCCATCAAGGCATTGGATCGCGTCTGTGCGGACCTTGAGGCCATGGGGATACGGCCCGAAGTCGCGCTGTTGGAAACTTCAGATTTGCTGCAACGAATTAAAGCTTCATTACCCGCCGGTGGCGAATCTCCTTTGACTGCAGAAGACTTTTCAAACCTTCCCGATGACGGGGCCGATGACGCCGCCGATCAAATCGATGTTTCTGATGACGCAGAGAATATTCCCGAAGAACCTTTCACGTCTGACAATGCAGCCGCATGGGATAGCCCAGAAGAAGAGGAGAGTGACCTGAGCGAAGACGATGAAATAGAAACCACTGAATCAGCTGACGCCGAGCTTGCCGCAGCAAAACGAGTTCAAGTTGAGCAAAAAGCCGTTCTTAAGACGTGAGCTTCTCAAAAAATTTGATCTCGAACCTATAAAACCGGTGTAATGTATTGATTTTAAATCAAAATCTAACGATTCTCGAGATATTTCGAGACATAATTTTTTTTGATCTCGACTGAAATTGATTTTTGGTTGAAAATCAAATGATTAAAAAGGAAATCGTATTCGAGAGCAAAGTTCTTGAGAAGTTAACATAAGAAGATCTTTGACAACGAGACCAAGAAGCCCAGCAAGAAAGCCGAAAATGCCGCAAAAAAACGGACTAGCACTGCCCGCCAGACGAACCGGTCTTCGTCCAAGTCCTACGCAGCAACCAAAAAAGCCGCTAGCAGCGTCGGCGTCGATCTGAATGCCACTAAAAAGGTCGACACATCTGACCTGTCGGACCAATTGTCTGCCTTTTTCAAGTGATCCATCCGTTGCTCAGCATGCCGGAAAAAGGAGTGCTGGGCAACGGCTCATGGGCAGTTCATCTTCTGAACTACTCATCGCCTTCGTTCCCCGTCTGTCGCTTGCCACGAGGAGCTGTATCAAACTTCTCAAAATTTTCCGGATCGGCTTCGCTCACTTTGATGATCGCTGAAAGCAATTGCTTCAAAAGTTCCTTTTCCAACGGAACCGTGATGTTCTTTCGTCCGTACATCCACTCCCCGGTCTTGCTCTTGTAAAGCTCATTGATGCAGATTTTGTTAACGCCATTGACACACTTGCCCTGCACCAACAGCGCGGATCGATCGTTCAGTTCAATGCTGTACTGCTCAGCCATAACGGCTCCTCCCTTCAACAATACGAGCCTCCCTACCAGCTCGTGTCCAAGTATGACACAAGCAGCATTCTCCGGCAGCAGAGCATGAAAAACTCACCAAGCCTAAGTAGCTAGAATCAGCCGCATCTCTCTTTCGCGCCGGGCGGCGAACGCAAGCGACGCCGCCTTTTTCATCATGACCGAACGCACCGCAAGCGACGCCGCCCTCATCACGATCCGCGGCGCCCGGCAGAACAACCTCAAGAACGTCGACGTCGACTTCAAGACCGGCACCCTCACCGTCATCACGGGGCCTTCCGGCTCCGGAAAAAGCTCCCTTGCCTTTGACACGCTCTACGCCGAAGGCCAGCGGCGCTACGCCGAAACGTTCAGCCCGTACGCGCGCCAGTTCCTGGAAAGAAGCGACCGCCCCAAAGTGGACCGCATCGACGGCGTGCCGCCCGCGATCGCCATCAACCAAAGCGGCACGGTGCGCACGTCCCGCTCCACCGTGGGGACGATGACGGAACTGGACGACCACCTGAAGCTTCTCTTTGCTCACGAAGCCCGGCTCTTCTGTCCCGACTGCGGCCGCGAAGTGAAGTCCCTTTCGCCTGCCGCCTTGTGGGAGGACCTGAAGGCCTTCGCAAAAGACTTCCCTGACGCCCGCGTCTACCTTCTCTTTCCGGCGTTTGCCCAATCCGCCGACGTGGAAAAGCTCAAGGCGCAGCTCGCGGCGCAGGGCTTCACCCACATCGAGGATGAAGCAAAAGATCGCGCGGGAACCACGCTCTGGGTCGCGGCCGACCGCTTCAAGATGGAAAAAGCGACGGACGCCCGCGGCATCGAAGCGATGGAAAAAGCGATGACGCTCGGAACCGGCCCCGCCGCCCGTCACGTGCTCGTCCGGCTCATTCCCGCCGGCGCCGACCGCATCGTGGAGCGCCGCTACGCCGCCGGGCTCACGTGCCCGGACTGCGGCACGGCGTTCAAGCCAGCCAAGGCCGCGATGTTCAGCTTCAATTCGGCCGTCGGGGCCTGCCCCGAATGCCGCGGCTTCGGCCGCGTCATGGGGCTTGACCTGAAGCTTGCGATCCCCGACCCCGACAAGCCGATCGCGAGCGGCGCGATCAAGCTTTTTGCCGGACAAGCCGGCAAAGAGGCGATGAAGGACCTCGCGCAGGCCGCGGCGCGCGCCAAGCCCACCATTGACCTCGCCAAGACCTGGCGCCAGCTCACGGACGCCGAGCGCACGTGGCTTTTGGAAGGCGACAAGGCGGCGGGGGGCTCGTGGTACGGCATCTACGGCTTCTGGCGGTGGCTGGAGTCCAAAAACTACAAGATGCACGTGCGAGTGATGCTCTCGCGCTTTCGCAGCTACACGACGTGCCGCGCCTGCGGCGGCGCCCGATTAAAGCCCGACGCCATGAACTGGCGCGTGGGCAGCCGCGCCGCGGCGGACGCGGCCGCAAAGGGCACGGCGTTCAAGCGCTTTGCCGGGCCATCCCTCCTGCGCATCGCCTCTCGCATTGAGGCCGAGCTGCCGGGCTTCACGCTGCACGACCTGATGCTGCTGCCGGTCGCGCGCCTCAAGGTTTTCATCGACGCCTTGGAAGCCGAAGTGACGGACGACGCAGGAAAACTCATCCTCGCCGAAATCCGCCGGCGCCTCGTTTACCTCATGGACGTGGGCCTGGGGTACCTCACCCTCGACCGTCAGAGCCGCACGCTGTCCGGGGGCGAAGTGCAGCGCGTCAACCTCACGACGGCGCTCGGGACGAACCTCGTGGACACGCTCTTCGTTCTCGACGAGCCCTCGATCGGCCTGCACCCCCGCGACATGGACCGCGTCAACGCGATCATGGAGAACCTGAAGGCGGCGGGCAATACGCTCGTCGTCGTGGAACACGATCCCCAAGTGATGCTTTCGGCGGACCGCATCATCGACATGGGCCCCGCCGCCGGCACGCGCGGCGGCGAAGTGGTCTTTGACGGCACGCCCGCCGCCTTGAGGCGCAGCAGCACCGTGACGGGACAGTACCTCGCGGGAAAGCTCGCTAGCGACGTCTGCGCCGACCGCCACCGCACGCCCGGCCCCGGCACGCCGTGGCTCACGGTGAAAAACGCCCGCGCCCACAACCTGAAGCACCTCACGACGAAGATCCCTCTGGGGATGATGACCACCGTCACGGGCGTCTCGGGCTCGGGCAAGTCCACGCTCGTTTCCGACACCCTCGTGCCGTGGCTCATGCGCCGCTGCGGCCAGCCCGTCACCGAAGAGACGCTCGTGGACGACATCGAGGGCGCCGACGCCATTTCCGCCGTTCACTTCGTGGACCAAAGCGAAATCGGTCGCACGTCGCGCTCCTCGCCCGCTCTTTACATCGGCGCCTTTGAAGACATCCGCAAGCTCTTTGCGAGCACGCCCATGGCGGTGGACCGCGGCTGCGACAGCTCGTGGTTCAGCTTCAACTACGGCCCGGGACGCTGCCCCGTGTGCGACGGCGCCGGGGTTGAACGCATTGAAATGCAGTTTTTGAGCGACATCGTGATCGAATGCTCGGAATGCCGCGGCACGCGATTCCGGCCCGAGACGCTCGAAGTGAAGCTTCAGCTCCCGGGCGACGCGGGCGAAGGGAAAAGCATCGCCGACGTGCTCGCCATGACCGTGGACGACGCGGTCTCGTGGTTCGGGGCGCATGACAAGACAAAGACCATCGCCAAGAAGCTCAAGCCCCTTGCTGACGTGGGGCTCGGGTACCTGACGCTCGGGCAAAGCGTCTCCTCCTTGTCTGGGGGCGAAGCGCAGCGCCTGAAGCTCGCAGGCATCCTGGGCGCCCGCCGCGCCGGCGCCAAGCCAGCCCTTTTTGTGTTTGACGAACCGACCACCGGCCTGCATTTTTCCGACATCGCCAAGCTCGTCCCCTGCTTGAGGCGTCTGGTCGACGACGGCCACACCGTGCTCATTGTGGAGCACAACCTCGACATCATTGCCGCAAGCGACTGGGTGATCGACCTGGGGCCCGAAGGCGGGGACGAGGGCGGCATGGTCGTTGCCGCCGGCACGCCCGCCGATCTCATGAAGGCGCAAAAGGGCTACACCGCGCAGGCGCTCGTTTCCTACCGCGCGGCCCTTGCCGACCCCAAAAGCCGCATGAAGGGCTGGTTCACGGGAGCGATTCCCGCGATCGAAAGCCAGACCAAGACCCCGGGGAAATCGCTTCAGAGCGTCTGGCGCCGCGCAAAAAAAGGCGACCTCGGCATCTTCGGCGCCCGCGAGCACAATTTGAAGGACGTCGACGTCGTCTTCCCCAAGCGCGAGCTCACCGCCGTCACGGGCGTCTCGGGCTCGGGCAAGTCCACCCTTGCCTTCGGCATCGTCTTTGCGGAAGGCCAGCGCCGCTACCTGGAAAGCCTCAACGCCTACGCGCGCTCCATGATCCAGCCCCCGGCGCGCGCTGACTTTGACCGCCTCGTCGGCATTTCGCCCACGGTTGCGATCGAGCAGCGCACGAGCCGCGGCGGCGGGCGCTCGACGGTCGCCACCATGACGGAAATCCTGCACTACCTGCGTCTTGTGTACTTGAAGCTCGGCGTTCAGCACTGTCCCGACTGCGGCGTCGCGGTCACAAGTCGCACGGCTGAAGCCACCGCCGCCCAGATCATGCACGAGCTGCGCGGCCTCTCGGTCACCCTCACCGCCCCTGTCGTGCAATCGCGCAAAGGCATCTACACGGAGCTTGCCGCGGATGCCGCCAAAGCGGGCGTGAAGTTCCTGCACGTGGACGGCCAGTGGGTGTCAACGAGCGACTTCCCCGCCCTTGACCGCTACCGCGACCACACCATCAACTGGCCCGCGGGCGTCACGGACGTCACGCCGGAAAACGAGAAGGCCGTGCGCCGCCTCCTGAGCGTTGCGCTTCAAAAGGGCCATGGCACGGTCCGCGTCTTCTGGGGCCCGAAGTCCGGGCTCTCCCCTGCGGGCGAGCCCTTCGGCGCGCGGCGCAGCGCAAAATCGGGCGACAAGATCTACTCCACCGTGCGCTCCTGCCCGCAGTGCGGTGCGAGCTTCCCGGACCTGGATCCCCGGCTCTTCTCCTACAACAACCGGCTGGGCTGGTGCGAGACCTGCCAGGGCTTCGGCACCACGGATCCGGAAGCGGCCGTGGAGGACGACTTCGCTCAAGTTCACCACGAACGCACGGTCTGCCCCGACTGCGGCGGAACGCGTCTCAACCGCGTCGCGCGCAACGTTTTCTTCCGAGAGCTTTCAATCGGCGACGCCACTCAGATGTCCGTGGACGAGTGCCTCGCCTTCTTTCGAAGCATCCGGCTCGCGGGCCGCGAAAAGCTCATCGGCGAAGACGCCGTCAAGGAAATCGTCTCGCGGCTTGAATTCCTGCAGTCCGTGGGACTCGGCTACCTCGCCCTGAACCGCGGCGCCCCGACGCTCTCAGGCGGCGAAAGCCAGCGCATCCGGCTCGCAGCGCAATTGGGAAGCAACCTGCAAGGCGTCTGCTACGTCCTCGACGAACCCACCATCGGCCTGCACGCCCGCGACAACCGCCGGCTCATCCAAAGCCTCACGGCGCTGCGCGACAAAGGAAACACCGTTCTTGTCGTGGAGCATGACGAAGACACCATCCGCGCCGCCGACCACATCGTGGACATCGGCCCCGCCGCGGGCTCCCGCGGCGGTGAATTGATCTGCGAAGGAACGCTCGCAGAGCTCATGGCCGCCAAAACAAGCGTCACGGGCGAAATGCTGCGGCACCCGACGCCCCACCTGGGCCGCGCCCGCCGCCCCGTCACGAAGGCGACGCCGCAGCTTCACTTCAAGGCGGCGACGCTTCACAACCTGCAGCATCTGGACGTCTCGATTCCGCTCGGGCGCCTCGTCGTCCTGACGGGCATCTCCGGCTCGGGCAAGTCCACGCTCGCGCACGACGTGATCGCCGCGTCCGTCACGCAAGCGCTCGAAGGGAAGAAGTCGGGCGAAGCCGCGGCCCCCGTCGGCTGCGCCAAAGTCACCGGCATTGAACACCTTGACCGGCTTTTGGAAGTGGACCAGTCCCCCATCGGCAAGACCCCGCGCTCCTGCCCCGCCACCTACGTGGAGTTCTTCAACCGCATTCGCGACATCTACGCCAACACCCCGGAAGCGCAGGCCCGCGGCTACAACGCAAGCCGCTTCTCCTTTAACACCGAAATCGGCCGCTGCCCCGTCTGCGAAGGGCAGGGGCAGGTGCGCGCCGAGATGAACTTCCTCCCCGACGTCGTGATGGAATGCGACGCCTGCCGCGGCATGCGCTTTGACGATGAAACACTCGCCGTGAAGTGGCACGGCCAGTCGATCGGCGACGTGCTCTCCCTTCCCGTCGATGACGCCATCGGCCTTTTCGGCGCCCAGACCACGGTCGCCAAGCCCCTCGCCCTCATGCAGGACGTGGGGCTCGGCTACTTGAAGCTCGGCCAGCCCTCAAACACCCTCTCAGGAGGCGAAGCCCAGCGCATCAAGCTCGTCACCGAACTTGCGAAGGCCCGCTCCCCCAAGGACGCCGTGCGCTTTTCTCGCGCCGCCCGCACGCTCTACATTCTCGACGAACCCACCGTGGGGCTTCACATGGCGGACGTCGCCAGGCTCATCGCCGTTCTGCACCGGCTCGTGGACGCCGGCAACACCGTTCTCGTGGTTGAGCACAACCTCGACGTCATCGCCGAAGCCGACTGCATCATTGACCTGGGGCCCGAAGGCGGCCCCGCGGGCGGCCGGATCGTGGCGCAGGGGGATGCGGCGCACGTTGCCGCCTCAGGCACGGCCACGGGCGAAATTCTGAAGGACTTTCTCAAAGATCACGCGCCCGACGACAAGACGCGCGCCGCCTTGGAAGCCGCGGCCGCCCAAAGCGCGGAAGCCGCCCAGCACTTTGACGTCGCCTCAGGCAAGACGCCCGCCCGCAGCCCCCGACGCGCCAAGACCGCGGCGGTGAAGACGACAGAAGACACTCCCAAGACAACTCAAACTCGGAAGAAAAAGAATGCCCAATAACGTCCAGCGCTACCGCGTGGGCGGCGCCGTCCGCGACCGCCTGCTGCGAAACCAAGGCTACGACCTCCCCGCTGGCGACGTGGACTGGGTGGTGACGGGCGCAACGCCCCAAGACATGGCCCGCCGCGGCTACCTTCCCGTCGGCGCCGACTTTCCCGTCTTTCTGCACCCCGTGACGCACGAAGAGCATGCCCTCGCTCGCACGGAGCGCAAGACCGCCGCGGGCTATCACGGCTTTCAGTTTCACGCCGCCCCCGACGTCACCTTGGAAGAAGACCTGCGCCGGCGCGACCTCACCATAAACGCCATGGCCGAAGCCGCCGACGGCACGGTGATCGATCCCTACGGCGGTCGGCAGGACCTGGAAAACCACGTGCTGCGGCACGTGAGCGACGCCTTTGCGGAGGACCCGGTGCGCATTCTTCGCACCGCGCGCTTTGCGGCGAAATTGACGGACTTCACCGTCGCCCCTGAAACGCTGCGTCTCATGCAGACGATGGTGGAAAACGGCGAAGCCGACGCCCTCGTCGCCGAGCGCGTCTGGGCGGAGTTCAAGAAGGGGCTCAAGGAGAAGCGTCCCGACAAGATGGTGGATGTCTTGGTTGCCTGCGGCCTCTGGGCGCGTCTCTTTGAGGAAGTGACGTGGAATGAAGCAAAGCGCGCGGCGCTCCTTCGCGCTGTTTCGGCTGACGCGTCCGTCCCTGTTCGGGCGGTGATTCTTTTCACCAACCCCGGCGACAGCGAAGACGCCGTGCGAACGCGCTTTGCCGCCCTCAAGGCGTCCGCGGACGTCATCGATCTCGCCGTGCTCTTCGTGCGCATTGCGGATCGCCTTGTCACGCCCGGCACCGTCGCCGACCGCGCGGTCACCTTGGACAAAAGCGACGTGCTGCGGCGCCCCGAGCGCTTTGCGCTCTGCCTTGAAGCGGTTGCGGCGGCTGCCCCCGGATTTCCTCGAGAAGCGTGGCAGGGAGACGCCCGTCGCTGGACATCGGTGAACGCCGGCCAAATTGCCGGCGAGGCCGCTCGCGAGGGAAAGAAGAACGAAATCGCCGCCCGCATTCGCGCAGCGCGCGAGGCGGCGCTCGCGGCGTAGTCGCTGGGACGCTGCGGTGTTGCGTTTCTACAACATGATTCGGATTTCGAGGTGAATTCGTCTTGAAATTTCCTAGGGTTTACCCCCCCCCAAGCGCCGTTCTGTTTTCAAGCAGGCAGACTGAGGACTCTTACAAGAAAGCGAAGGTTCGTTCCTCTGCGAATGCCTTCCGAACAATGGAGTCAATCACTATGAAATTGAAGTTCATCGCTGCCGCTGCGCTCGCGGCGCTTCTCGGTTCGTCCGCCGCCTCTGCTGGGGAAGATGTTGGCTGGTACGCCATCGGCTCGGTGGGTGCAGCCAATGCGGATTCCAACATGCATGACGATTTTTCCGATGCCGCGGATGACATCAACGAGGCCTTCGATGAACTGAGTCCCGATCAACATGCCGAGATTTCCTCCGCCTTCGCACGGACCTCGGTAAAGTCGGACAAAACCGACTTCGCCTTCAAGCTGGGGCTCGGCTATCGCTTCAACGACTACTTCGCGCTCGAAGGCGCGTACTACTACCTCGGAAAAACCAAGTCCACTCTCAACGCAGGAGGAGCACTGACTACCACCGATAGCAATTCCGCCTCTGCCTCCGCCCGTGTACACGCCGAAGTAAAAGGCCACATGCTGGCTTTGGATGCTGTCGGCATCCTTCCGATCTCGGACCGCTTTGAACTCTTCGGCAAAGTCGGCGTCGGCGCTGTTCAGACACGCAACTCCGTGAGCGTCAGCTATGAATTGACAGCAAATGGCGACTCTGAAGGTGGTTCAGACTCCTACTCCAAGAACAAGATTCGTCTTGCGCCGAAGATCGGCGTTGGCGCAGAGTTCTACTTCGTCGAAAACTGGGCTGTTCGTGCTGAATACGAACGCGTCTGGAATGCCTCGAAGGATGGCGACAACACCTGGGACATCGACTACAACATCTTCACGGTCGGCGTGAAGTACCTCTTCTAAGATCCCTCCGACCTTGGTCCAAACGTCCGCTGAAGCCTCGCGCTCGGCGGACGTTTTCGTTTCTATTTCAACCAACTTCTTTCATATAATGCCGTTTGCCTTATATTTTTAACACCACCTAATCGAGCCGATGCCATGGGCGTCTATCTCAATCCCGGCAACGAAGAATTCGCCTCCATACTGCGCTCCCCGCCCTACGTGGACAAGTCGGGGCTTATCGCCTTCATGAACGAGCGCCTCGGCACGCCGCAAAACCTCATCTGCCACACCCGCCCCCGACGTTTTGGCAAAACCTTCGCGGCCCAGATGCTCGTCGCGTACTACACCCGCAGAGCCGACTCCCAGCCGCTCTTCGATTCGCTTTCCATCGCCAAAACTGACCCCTGCCTCCGCTTCCTCAATCAAGCGGACACGATCTTCTGGGACATTGCCCGATTCGCCTCCTGCTTTCCCGACAACCCCGCGGCCATTCTCCCGTCGCTGTGCCGATGGACCAATGAGGAACTCATCGCGGCCTTTCCCGACGTCAGTCCCAGCGAAGACCTTCCGCTTGCCGAGCGCCTCCTTCGCATCAGCACCCAAACCGGCCGGCGCTTCTTCATCCTCATTGACGAGTGGGACGTGCTTTTCCGGGAAGCCAAGGACAACTCGCTCCTGCTGAACCAGTACCGACACTTCCTCAGCAGTCTCTTCCAAGGAACAGTCGCGCGCCGCTCTCTGCTGGGCGCCTACCTCACCGGCATTCTTCCCATCTCCTGCTGCGGCGCCGAATCCGCTCTGACCGACTTCGAAGAATTCACGATGACAAGTCCCGGCGCGTTGGGCGAATTCATCGGCTTCACCCAACAAGAAGTGAAGCAGCTCTGCCACGCATACGACCGGGACTTCAGCAAACTGCGCAGCCTCTATGAAGGCTACCTCATCAAAGGCATCGGCCCCGTCTACAACCCGCTCGACGTTCGCAAGGCCGTGACGTCCGGCGAGTGCCAACCTTATTGGACGCCCACGGCGAGCTACGAGTCGCTCCGGCATCGCCTCGAGCTTCCTTTGGACGGCCTTTCAGACGCCGTCATCCACCTTTTGACCGGCGGGCGGCAGCCGGTAGACGTGCAGAGCTTTCGAAACAACCTCGCCACGCTCTCCCATCGAGACGACGTCCTCTCGCTCCTCGTTCATCTGGGCTACCTCGGCTATGACCAAAAGGCCGCTCAGGTCTTCATTCCCAACGAAGAAATTCGCGAGGAATTCCTCCGCACGTTCAAGAAGAGCTCTCGGCCGGCACTCGCAAAGGCGGTTGAGCGGTCCGACAAACTGCTCAAAGCCGTTCTCAACGGTGACGAAGAGGAAGCGGGACTCCTCATCGACGAAGCCCACAACGCCAGCACTTCTCCCACGTTCTACAACAACGAACAGGCGCTGCGCTCCGTCATCATTCTGGCATTTCTCTCCGCCGTGAACCACTACCATCGCTTTGAAGAAATCGCCGGTGGCCGCGGCTACGTAGATCTCTGCTTCATTCCTCTTCGAACGTCCACCAAACCACCGCTTCTCGTCGAGTTGAAGTGGAACAAGACTGCTTCAGCGGCACTCGAGCAAGTGAAAGAGAAAAAGTACGCTGACGTCTTTCGACGCTTCGGCTTTTCCGGCAGGGAGGCCATTCTTGTGGGCGTCAATTACGCCCCCGAAACAGGAAAGCATGACTGCCGCATTGAAAGAACCATGCTGAACTGACTGGCGAGATGCTTGATTTTGTTGTAATTTTCCAGCCGAAGGCAGTTGCTTCCAGCAACTCTGCCGGGACTGATCGAAAGATCCGGCTCCATCGCAGGCGGGGAAATTCCCCCGCCATTTTCTTGCCCATTTCCAACGAAGCGATTCGAGAAGAGTTCCTCCACGCGCTCAGAAAAAGCCGCGTGCTGCCGGCGTTCGTAGCGTTCATGGCGTCTCTGAATTCCAAAAAAGTAGAACTACACCGACTCGCCCCTGCCTCGGACTTCGCCGAAACCCCCACGTGACAGCGCTTTCCCGCCTCGCCGCCCCCATCGACCGCGGGGGCGAACCGCCAAGAATTGCCTTTCTCATGTAGTCCTCGGTAGAACTACAAAATCACCGCCAGAACCCCATCCCAAAACGCGGAACAATAAAATAAATGGTTTAAATCAACAATCAAACCGAGAAAACAGAGGCCGCCACCTCTGTAGTTCTACTTTTTCACGACTTGGCGCCTTCCGGCTGCGCGGCAACCTGCCGCCGCACACCGGGCAGGTACTTAAGCGAAACTCTGATTGTGCGGCACCAGCTAACGATGGATTTCAAGATCCCTGACCATCACAGACAAGTTCCGGCGAGCGAAACAAAAAAGTTCCAGCCTTGCCCTGCCATTGGAAAAATTTGAAATCTTATGATATCGTGCGGCGCATAGGCTGCTGGTGTGCTGGCGCTGTTTCTTGGCAGGGGATGAAGGCAGAAATGCTGGATTCGATAGGTTCTTCGGAACTCGAGCCGGAA
The DNA here is from genome assembly GCA_963647785.1 of Acutalibacteraceae bacterium. Taxonomy (GTDB): domain Bacteria; phylum Pseudomonadota; class Gammaproteobacteria; order Burkholderiales; family Burkholderiaceae_F; genus Duodenibacillus. The sequence goes on along the minus strand of CAVJBF010000008.1, from coordinate 18,999 downwards.
GCAGGCGGTGCAACGACAGCCTTTTTCGTCGGGTGGCTCAAATGAGCCGCCCGATCAGCCAGCACACAAAGAACACCAGCACGGTGCTCGCCAAGGGAATGCTGATGCGCCGCTTTCCGAGGCGGAAATTGATGTCGCCCGGCATCCTCCCCAGCCCGAATTTCGAGAGCCAGGGAACGGACGTCATGAGGACGATGAGAAGAATGAGTATCGTAAGAATCCAGCGCATTTCTTCATTCTACTGCTTATGACTCCCGACCCTTCCATCACTCAGAGCTGCTTCAAGCTCACGCTGAAGAACTACCGCCTCCCCGCGCAAATCGGCGCGCTCGCCGAAGAGCACGGCCGCACGCAGCCCGTCGTCGTCACAATCGACGTCTGGGTGGAAAAGACCGCGCTCGCCGACCGTCTTGCCGCCGCCTACGACTACCGGGCGCTGCCGCAGGCCGTGGACGCAGCGATTGCCGCCGGCCACATTGAACTGCAGGAAACCCTCGTTGAAGCCGTGGCCGACGCGCTTTGGGCCGACGGCCGCGTCAAAGCCGTGCGCGTCCAGAGCACAAAGCCCGAGGCCTACTCGAACTGCGACGGCATCAGCGTCGAAACCTTCCGCCGCCGCTAGCCGCTACGCCCTGGCCGACGACCTGCAGCACAGAAGCACAACAAGCGTCACCGCCGCCATCACGGCGCCCCCCGCAAACGTTCCCGCCGGTCCGAAGAGGTCCCAGAGCGTTCCCGCGCCGATGCCCGCCAAGAGAAGCGCCGCGCCCGAAAAGAGATTGAAGACCCCGAAGGCGCTCGCTCTCAAGTGCTCCGGCGCCGCCCGCGCCACCATGAGCGAAAACACGCCCTGGGACGACGCCAGATGGAGCCCCCACAAGACGACGCCCGCTGCGGTGCCCCAGAGCGTCCCCGCGAAGGCAAAGGAAAGATCTGACGCCAAAAGGAGCCCAAGCGACGCCGCCAGAAGCTTCTCGGGCGCCACCCGGTCCGCCAGCCGCCCGAAGGGATAGCACGCCGCGCTGAAAACAAGGTTCATGCCCACCATCACCATCGGCACCCACGTCGTGGCAATCCCCGTGTCCGCAGCGCGCAGGACGATGAAGGCGTTCGAAAACCGCGCCAGCGAAAAAAGAACGCCCAGCCCCACCACAAAGCGCCACGGCGAAGAATCAAGCTTCACGAGCGCCGCAAACGCCGCGCGGTCAATGCGCTTTTTCACCGCTTTCTTCTCATCGTCCCGGGGCTCATGGATGCCAAAGAGAATGAGCGCAAGGCACATCAGCCCCGGAATCAACGCGATCCAGAAAATCGTGCGAAAGTCTTCCGCAAAATAAAAAAGAAAGACGGTCGCAAGCAGCGGCCCCACAAAGGCGCCTGCGGCGTCGAGCGACTGCCGCACGCCGTAGGCCGCCCCAAGCGACGCTTTCGGCGTCACGTCCGCCACCAATGCGTCCCTCGGCGCTCCGCGCAGCCCCTTCCCAATGCGATCCGCAAAGCGCGCCGCCACCACGGCGCCCACGGTGTCCGCCATGGCAAAAAAGGGCTTTGACGCCACGCCCAGCCCGTAGCCCAGGAAGATGAGGAGCTTGCGCTTTTTGAAGGCGTCCGCGATGACGCCCGAAAACACCTTGCCAAAGAGCGCAATCGCCTCGGCGCCCCCTTCAGTGAGGCCGATCCAGAAGGCGCCGGCGTTGAGGCTCTGCGCCATGAAAAGCGGCAGGAGCGCATGGATCATCTCAGACGAAATGTCCATCAAGAGGCTCACCGTCCCCAGCACCCACACGGTCTTGGGCACCGCGGGTCTTTCGTCGCTTCTTTCCTTGTCGTCACGCATGAGAGGTCTCCCTTTTTTCGGGGACGGGAGCATAGGCTTCTCCCTGTCAAAAGGGTGTGAAACCCGCCCGGCCTCCGAGACAAAAGCCCAAGGGCAGGCCGCCCTCTCGCCATTAGAATCCGCCCATTCTCATCAGCTTTTTCAGACTCCCATGACAACAGCGAGCGAAGCCCCGGTCAACTGGTTCAAGAACGGCCGCATGACCAAGAGCGGCGACGACAACAAAAAGACCATCCAGAACGCGGACGGCCGCCACGTGCACGCCTCCGTGTCGGTGAAGAAACTCGAAAAGCGCATCGTGCGCCTCACCGCGCAGGCGATCGCGGACTATCAGATGATCCGCGAAGGCGACAAGATCGCGGTCGCGATGAGCGGCGGCAAGGACAGCTACGTGCTTCTGGAAGTCCTGCGAAAGCTTCAGGCCCGCGCGCCCGTGCACTTTGACCTCATCGCGGTGCATGTGAACCAGCACATCCCCGGAGGCCCCACGCCGGTCGTCGAGCGCTACCTCGCCTCCGCCGGCGTCCCGTACCACATCGAAGACCAGGACACGAACTCCATCATCGAAAAGCTCATCCCCTCAGGCAAAAACGTCTGCTCGCTTTGCGCCCGGCTGCGCCGCGGCATTCTCTACCGCGTGGCGCGGGAGCTCGGCTGCACCAAGATCGCGCTCGGGCACCAGATGGACGACGTGGTGTCCACGCTTCTTCTCAACATGTTTTACGGCGGGCGCTTGAAAGCCATGCCTCCGGTCCTTTTTTCCGACGACCACCAGAACACCATCATCCGGCCGCTCATCTACGTGCGCGAGGCGGAAAACCTCAAGTGGGCGAAGATCCAGGGCTATGAGCTCGCCCCGAAGGACCTCTGCGGCGCGAGCGAAAACAAGAAGCGCCGCGAAGTGAAGGAACTGATGGAGCAGTGGGACCGCGCGCACGACTCCCGCATCTACAACCTCTTCATGAGCACGACGCGCGTGTCGCCCTCACAATTGGCGGACAAGTCGCTCTACAACTTCTTTGAGCGCACGGGCGGCGGCCTGCGTCCCGACGGCGTCACGGCGCCCGGCGCTGCCGCCATCGATGATGATGACGACGACGAATAAGGAGAACACCATGCGCATTGAAACCCCAGCCTTCCCGGAAGGCGGCGAAATCCCCGAAAAGAACACGCAGGAAGGCGCGGACCTCTCGCCCGAAGTGCGCTTTGCTGACGTGCCCGCGAGCGCGAAGTCCCTCGTTCTCATCGCAGACGACCCCGACGCGCCGGACCCGGCGGCCCCGAAGTGCGTCTGGCTGCACTGGCTCGTCGTGAACCTTCCCGCCGGCTGCCCGGGCCTGCCCGAAGGCGTGAAGGCGCTCCCTCAAGGCGCCGTCACCACCGTCAACGACAGCGGCGACCTCGGCTGGTCCGGCCCCCGGCCGCCCATCGGCACTCACCGCTACTTCTTTCACCTCTATGCGCTTGATGCGGTGCTCGACCTGGCGCCGGGCTTCACGCGCACGGACGCCGAGCGCGCCATGCGGGGCCATATTGTCGACCAGGCGCACACCTTCGGCACCTACCTTCTCTCCTCCAACCGGTAAGTCATCATGGCCGAAGCCGCCGCGCTTCTTTTGTTTGTCGCTGCCGTCGTCCTTTGCGCCGCGACGGGCGCCAGCGTCGTCTTCGCGCTCCTCTTCGGATTCTTCGTCTTCACGGGCTACGGCCTTCTGAAGGGCTTTTCTCTGCGCGCCCTCCTTCCCATGATGATGAAGGGCGTCAAAGCTGCTTCAAGCGTCGTGATCGTCATGGGCTTGATCGGCATGCTCACGGGCTCGTGGCGCGCCTCGGGCACCATCGCGCGGCTCGTGGGGGACGCCGCAGGGCTCATTTCCCCCGAATGGAGTCTCGTCACCGTCTTTTTGCTCAACGGCGCCATCTCAACCCTCTTGGGCACGTCCTTTGGCACCTGCGCGACGCTCGGGGTCATCAGCATGACGATGACCAACGCCATGGGCGTGAGCCCCGTGCTCGCGGGCGGCGCCATTCTCGCGGGGATCTACATCGGCGACCGATGCTCGCCCGTCTCCACGAGCGCCGCACTCGTCGCCATCATCACGCACACGTCGATTTACGACAACATTCGCCGGATGCTCGTCACGGGCGCCATTCCGCTCGCGCTTTCCGCCGCAGCCTACGCCGTGCTGGGATTTCTCTTTCCCGGCCACGCCGTGGATCTCAACATCAGGGCGGTGTTTGCCCAAGAATTCGACCTGGGGATCCTCACCTTCCTTCCCGCTGTGATCCTGATCGGCCTCGTGCTCTTTCGCGTGCCGATCCAGCGGGTGATGACGGCGAGCATTCTTTCGGCGGCGCTTCTTTGCGTCTTTTTGCAGCACCAGTCGTGGGAGAACGTCGCAAAGACGCTTATTCTGGGCTTTGCCGCCACGGACCCCGACGTCGCCCGCATGATGAACGGGGGCGGTCTCGTCTCGATGATCTCCGTCTGCCTCATCGTGCTCATCTCCTCCACCTTCTCGGGGCTTTTTGACGGCACGGGGCTCACCGAAGCCCTGAAAAACGGCATCCCGGCGCTGGCAAAGCGCCTCACCCCCTTCGGGGCCGTCGTCGTCACGGCCACGGTTTCCGCCGCCATCGCCTGCAACCAGACGCTTGCGGTGCTGCTCACGGAACAATTCTCCCGCCCCCTCTACCCCGACGATCGTGATCGCGCCTCGCACCTCGAAAACACCGCCATCGTGATCACGCCGCTCATTCCGTGGGCGATCGCAGGGGCCGTGCCGGTTGCCACGATCGCCGCGCCCGGCGCCTGCCTGCTTGCGGCCTTCTACCTATGGCTGCTCCCCCTCGTGAACTTCATCACCGAAGCCATGAAGGCGCGCCGAAAGTAACGCGATCCTTCGAAAGGAACCAAGGCGAATTCCGAATTCTCTCGTTGGCAATTCGCCCTTTCTTTCTTCAAAATGAGGGCCTTCAAAAAAGCGAGCCTCCGAATTCGCTGCGCCGGTCCTGTGTCGGGATTTCACCGGCGTCCGCTTTCACTTCGGCATGCCGCCTCATTCATCAGAACAAGAACCTTCCTTTCGGGAGAAGCACCATGTCAATCAAAGGTCTGCTTGTTGCCGCCGCAGCCGCGGCGACGCTCTTCACCGGCACCGTTTCCGCCGCCCCGGTCGAATACACCGTGGGCACCGGCGCCACCTATCGTCCGTTCGAATTTCAGACGCCTTCCAAAGAGATCGTGGGCTTTGACATCGATCTCATGAAGGAAATCGCGAAGGCCCAGGGCTTCAAGGTGAAGTTTGTGAACACCCTCTGGGGCGTGATCTTCGAATCCGTCAAAAACGGCGACCGCGACATCATCATGAGCGGCATCACCATCACCCCGCAGCGCCAGGAAGCAATCGACTTCTCCTACCCGTACTTTGCGGCGCATCAGCTCATTCTCACCCAGAAGGATCTGAAGGTGAATTCCCTGAAGGAATTGAAGGGCAGGAACATCGCCGTGTGCGCCAACTCCGCGGGCGACGTGGTCTCGAGCAAGGCCTTCGGCAAAGCCTCCCCCAACATCAAGCGCTTTGACAACACGCCGCTTGCCTTGGAAGAACTCAACGCGGGCGGCGTTGACGCCGCCGTGGGCGACGTGGGCGTCTTTGCCTACTACGCGCAGCAGAACCCCGACAAGGACTTCAACATGACGCGCGACGCCTCCTTTGAAGACCAGTACTTCGGGATCGGCGTGAGAAAGGGCAACACCAAGGTCTTGAACGACGTGAACGAAGGCTTGAAGAAGGTCATCGCCTCCGGCGCCTATGCCAAGGTCTACCGCAAGTGGTTCGGCGAAAAGGCGCCCGTGCCCGCGCTTCCCATCCCGTAAGCGGAGGCTTCTCGCCTCGTCATTCCCCGAAAGTCCCGCCTGCCCACGTGGGCTCGCGCCCTTTCGGGGTTTTTCTTGTTTTTCTGACACCAACCCATCATGAGTGGATTTCGCTTGGACGTACTCGCGGAGTACTGGCCCCTCTTCATTGAAGGCGCCGGCATGACGCTCAAACTCACCTTCGCCTGCGTGTTCTGCGGCGTGTGCCTCGGAATGCTTCTGGGCATGGCCCGCATGGCAAGCGCCCGTCACGATCCGTGGAAGACGCTGCTTCACTACGGCGTGCGCTGGCCCGTCACCATCTGGGTGAGCTTCTTTCGCGGCACGCCGCTTTTCGTGCAGATCTTTCTCATGTACTTTGCGGTGCTTCCCGTCTTCATTCACCCGGTGGACGGCCTTATTGTGAGCGGATCCTTGGCGCGCGAGCTGCGCGGCAGCTACGGCGCCCTCATCGCGGGCTTTCTCGCGATTTCTCTCAACGCCGGCGCCTACATGAGCGAAGTCTTCCGCGCGGGGATCCAGTCCCTAGACAAGGGGCAGGCCGAAGCCGCCCGCAGCGTGGGCATGTCCTACTGGCAGTGCATGCGCCACATCATCCTGCCGCAGGCCTTCAGGCGCATGCTGCCCGCCTTGGGCAACAACGCGATCGCCATCTTGAAGGATTCGTCCCTCGTGTCCGCCATCGGCCTCACCGAACTCGCCTACGCCGCCCGCACCGTCGCCGGCGCCTCCGCGCGCTACTGGGAGCCCTACCTCACCATCTCCCTCATGTACTGGGTGATGACGCTGGGCCTGGCCTGGCTCATCCACCTTCTGGAAAACCGTCTGGGCAAAGGAGACGACAAATGAGTTCGACGAAAGAAAGCCCCGTCATGATTTCGATCAAGGGCCTCGTCAAAAGCTACGGCGACCTCAAGGTCTTGAAGGGCATCGACCTTGACGTGCACCGCGGCGAAAAGGTCGTGGTGCTGGGCCCCTCGGGCTCCGGAAAGTCCACGATGCTTCGCTGCATCAACGCCTTGGAAGACCCCGACGCGGGCTCCATCAACGTGGACGGCGTTGAAGTCACCGACCGCCGCACCAACATCAATCGCCTCCGAGAGCACCTCGGCATGGTGTTTCAGCGCTTTAATCTCTGGCCCCACAAGACGGTGCTCGAAAACGTGATGCTGGGGCAGATGGTGGTTTCGGGCCGCAGCGCCGCCGCTGCCAAGGAAAAGGCCCTCAAGATGCTGGAGCGCGTGGGCTTGGCCGCCAAGGCCGACGAATACCCCGTGCGGCTTTCGGGCGGCCAGCAGCAGCGCGTGGGCATCGCCCGGGCGCTTGCGATGGACCCCAAGGTGATTCTCTTTGACGAACCGACGTCCGCCCTGGATCCCGAACTTGTGGGCGAAGTGCTCGCCGTCATGAAGTCCCTCGCCGACGAAGGCATGACCATGGTCGTCGTGACGCACGAAATGGGCTTTGCGCGCGAAGTGGCGGACCACGTGGTCTTCATGGACGGCGGCGTCATTGTGGAAGAAGGGCGCCCCGAGGACGTCCTCGTCAATCCGAAGGAAGAGCGCACCCGCGCCTTCCTAAAGCGCGTGCTGTGACTGCTCGCCCGCCCTGACGGGCGAGGTCTGCCGCCCGCTTTGGCATCCGTCTCGCCGCCCGCACGCGCCACGGCGCCATGATCGACGCCGAGCGCCTTCGGAAAAGTCGTAAAGCACCTGGCCCAAGCGTCAGCTCGATCGCTGTGACGCGTCGCCCGGCTCCAGCACCAACGACGCCGCGCCGGGCGTCGCGGCCGCAAACTTCACCTTGAAGATCGTGCCCCGCGGCGCGTTGTCCGCAAAAGAAAGAGGCCACCCCTCGTGCCGGCAGATGCGCCGCACAAGAGAAAGCCCCCAGCCGTAGCCCTCCCCGGGGGCGGAATCGCCGCGCACGAAGGCCTGCAGAATCCGCGCCTTCTCTCCCTCGGGAATGCCGCGCCCCGTGTCCGCCACGGTCACCACCTCATCGGTGAGCGTCAAGCGAATCTCCCCCTCGTCCGTGTACTGCAGCGCATTTCTCAAGAGGTTGTCCACGACGGACTCTGCAAAGGCGCCCTTCACCTGAGGATTCGTGGTGGATTCATTCACCCAGGAAAGGCCGATTCCCTTCTTTTGAGCTTCCGCCTGCCAGTTCGCCGCCGTAGTTTCCAGCACCTGAGACCACGGCACGACCTCTGACGTGCTCTCCGTCGTGCCGCGCGCCAGCTCCAGAAACACCCGCACGAGGCGGCTCAAGCGCCGGCAGGCGGCGTCAATGCGCTGGATGCGCTGCGCCGTCACATCGGGTGCCGCCGGCAGCCGCAGAAGCTCCGCCGTGCTCGAAATCACCATGAGAGGCGTGCGCAGCTCGTGGCTCACGTCCGCCGTGAAGGCCCGCTCGCGCGCAAGCGCCTCGTTGAATTGCTTCAAAGTGGACTCCACCGTGAGCGCCAACCCGCCGATTTCATCGTCCGCGGGCCGCACCGACAAGGGGCGGAAGGTCTTCGCTCTTGCCATCGCCTGAACGTCGTTAGCGAGCCGCTGCACGGGCAAGGTCACCGCTCTCGCGAGCCACAGCCCGCCCACGATCGATACAAAGACCACCACCAGCAAGCCGATCGCCGCCTGCAGATAGAGTTCAATCTCCTCATCCTCAAACCCCAGCTGATCCTGCTCCATCACCCAGACTTCGTCTCCGCGGGTGATCTTGTACACAAAGTAATCCCGCTCCCCCAGGCTCTCGCTGAAGCCTTCCGGCAGCGCGCGGTAGCGCTCGGGCACCGGGGCATACGCCGAGGTGCGCTTCGTGTCAGCGTAGATGCGCTCCATGGCGTCAAAGATTTGCGGCGACTTGCTTTCCATCGCGAGCTCGAGCTTCATCGCCATCTCGCGCCCCATGAGACTTTCCTCGGCAAGCGAGATCCCGTAGACAATGGCGAAACTGTAGGTCACCGAGACGATCGTCACCATGCAAAGCATCGCCATCACGACGCGCGCTGTGATGGAGAGCCCCGCGCGCCCCGCAAAAAAGTCCTTCAGCCTCATCGTCCGCTACTCCGTGCGCATCGTCCAGCCCACCCCCGGCACCGTCTTCACGAGCGCCGTGGCAAAGGGCTTGTCCACCGCGTTTCGGAGCATGTAGAGGTGGCTTCGAATCGTCTCCGCCGTAGGCGTCGCGCCCCACACTTCGCGCGCGAGCTCCTCCTTTGTGACGATCGCCGGACTCTTCTTCATCAAGAGCGCCAGAATCTTCATCGCCGTGGCGTTCAACTTCACAGGCTGCCCTGCGCGCTCCACCGACCACAAGCGAAGATTGAGCTTCAAGTCCCCCACGACGAGCACCGAAGGGGCGGCGTCCGTCTCCGAGCGCCGTAGCTGCGCACGAATGCGAGCGTGGAGCTCCGCCAAGGAAAAGGGCTTGATCAAGTAGTCGTCCGCGCCGCTTTCCAAGCCCCGGATGCGGTCGGGCACCGTGTCGCGGGCCGTGAGCATGATGATGGGCTTTTTCCAGCCGATCTCCCGCAGCCGCCGCGTAAGGCTGAGGCCGTCCAGCCCCGGCAGTCCGATATCGAGAACCGCGAGCGCCACCGTCTCATCCGTCGCTGCCGCCGAAAAGCCGTCAAAGCCCTCGTGCTTTACGACGGTCGAGAGCGTCGGGTCCACCGCCTGCAGGTAGTCGGCGATGTTGGCCGCGATGTCCGCGTCGTCTTCCACAATCAAGATCTTCTGCATGCGCTGCTCCTTTCTGGCCCGTTGAAGTCGGTCTCATTTTCTCACCGCCAGCGACCGCTCGCGAGTCGCGTTACGTCTTTTCACGGCGCTTTCACGTGATATCAACCGACGTTTCACACCGCCCCCGACACAATGCCGCCCATCATGAAAAAGCGCCTCTTTCCTGCGGTCAAGCCCGTCGACCTCGCGGTCGTCCTCGCCGCCCTCTGCCTTCTCATTCTCGCCATCGTTCCGATTGAAGCGATCGACCGAGGCTTGTCTAGACTCATCTTTCACTACGGCGTCGACGGCTGGAGCACCCACTGGCTTTGGACCGGGCCGCTCTACGGCGGGGCGAAGTGCCTTACGGGCCTCTTTGCCGCCGGCATCGCCCTCTGGGCGGTGCGCGCCTACCGCGCCGACAACCAGCCTCTGGCGGACGCCTTGATTCGCGTCCTGATGTCAGCGGTGCTGACGCTCGTTCTCATGCTCCTTCTGAAGCACGGCTCGGGCGTCGCCTGTCCCTGGAGCCTCCCGGAATTCAACCCCGCAAAGTCCGCCTCCGTCATCACGCCCTTTGCCTGGCTATTTTCCGACGCGGCAAGCCAAGGAAAATGCTGGCCCGCCGGCCACGCCACCACGGGCTTCTGCCTTTTCGGCCTGTACTTTGCCGCCCGGCGCCTCAAGGTGCGTCACGCAGGCTGGGTGCTTGCCGCCGTCACCCTCTACGGCAGCCTCTGCGCCGCCGCCCGCATGCTTCAGGGCGCGCACTTTCTGTCGCATTCCGTTGCGACAATGCTTCTGGGCTTCACTGTCGCAGGCGTCATCTTCTGGCCCGACTCCAAGGAAAAGACCGAAATGAACGTCACTCAGGCGGCGCTTTTCTCCGCCGTGCCGCTCACGCTCCTATCGGTGCCCTTCTTTTCGTCGCTCGCCCAATCCGCGACAGCGGGCGGCTTTCTCGCGATGATTTCCACGGGCCTCCTGTTTGCCTTTCTCTGGACGGGGCTCTTTCTTCTCCTCGTCCGCTTTCTGCCGAACCGCGGCTGGCGCGCGGCGCTTGCGCTTCTCACGCTCGCGGGCGCAGGCGCCGACGCCTTCACCACGCTCTACGGCACGGTGATGACGCCCGACATGGTGCGAAACGCGCTTGCCACCGACTGGCACGAGGCCGCCGAGCTCGTGGGCTGGCGCTGGACCGCGCGCTTCGTGCTCTTTGCGCTACCGGGCCTTGCCGTTGCGCTTTTAGCGCCGCCCGTCGTGCGCCAGACCGCCGCTGACTTCCGAAGCCGCCTTCTCTTTGTCACCCAGGGCGTCGCCGCCTTCGTCGTGACGGCCGTCTTTCTCCTGTCGCAGTTCTCAACGCTTGCCGCCTTCATGAGAAACGACAAGCAGGCGCGCTACCTCATCGAGCCTGCGGCCGTCCTCTACAGCTTCACGCGCACGCTCATTTCAGACGGCACGCCCGAAAACCGCCCCCGCGCCGTGATCGACCCCGAGCCGACGCTTTCCGCCGCCCCCTCCGAAAAGCCGCTGCTTGTTGTGCTCGTCGTGGGCGAAACCGTCCGCGCCGCCAACTGGGGCTTGAACGGCTACGCGAGAAACACCACGCCGGAACTGGCGCACCGCGGCGTCATCAACTTCTCGAACGTCACCGCCTGCGGCACCTCCACCGACGTGAGCCTTCCCTGCATGTTCAGCCGCGTGGGCCGCAGCGACTACGACCGCAAACGCATTCTTTCGGAAGAAAGCGTCCTCTCGGTCATCGAACGCGCGGGCGTCACCGTGCGCTGGGTGGACAATCAGTCAGGATGCAAGGGCGCCTGCACGAAGGAAATGTCGCAAGCCGTCGTCCGAAACGACGCCGACTGTCCGGGAGGCGTCTGCTACGACGGCGCCATGCTCGGCAACGTGCGCGAGGCGCTCGCCTCCTCCGCCAGCCGGTCGCTTCTCGTGCTGCACTCCATGGGCAATCACGGCCCCGCCTACTGGAAGCGATCGCCCTCAGGCTTCCAGCCTTTCGGCGCGGGGTGCCAGAAGGACGATCTGGGCGAATGCCGCCTTGAAGACATCGTTGCTTCCTACGACAACGCCGTCGCCTACGCCGACCGATTCCTTTCGGGCGTGATCGATCTCCTCGCCGCCGACACGACGCACGACGCGGTGCTCCTCTACTTGTCAGACCACGGCGAGAGTCTGGGTGAAAAAGGGCTGTGGCTGCACGGAGCCCCCTACTGGACCAAGCTCGACGAGCAGACGAAGGTGCCGATGGTGCTTTGGATGAACCGCTCTGCACAACAACGCTTCGGCCTCAATGTCCCCGCTTCAAACGTCGCCGTCCCTGTCTCCCACGACAACCTCGCCGACACGCTCTTTGACCTCACAGGCGTCGCCACGAAGCTCTTTCGCCCGCACGCAAGCCTTCTCTCCGTTTTGAAGTCAGACGCCGCCGCGCTGCAGTGAGGGCTCGGCGCGGAAAGCCGGAATTGGCAGGCGTTCCACGCGACGTGATCCGTCACAAATCCGCCTCGGTAGCTCGGTGTGGAGCCCGTATAATTCGCGCCGTTTATTCTTTTTCTTCAGGAATTTCAGCCAGCCGCCGAGTCACAAACCCCGTCGAGCGGTCCATGGCGGAATATTGTCGCGTGAAATCGTCCAAATTCAATTCGTCCTTCTGGGCCAAGGGCCTGATGTGGATCGCCGGTCTCGGCGCTCTCGCCGCCGTCTGCGCCGCGAGTCTCGTCGTCATCGTCTTCTCCATCATCTACAAGCAGCTGCCGGCGATCGACTCCCTCACCGACTACCGCCCGAAGATTCCGCTGCGCATCTACAGCGCGGACCACACGCTGATCGGCGAATTCGGCGAAGAGCGCCGCGACTTTGTGCATCTCAAAGACATGCCGGCCTTTGTGAAGCAGGCTGTGCTCGCCGCCGAGGACAACGGCTTTTACGAGCATTCCGGCATTGAATTCTCCGGCATCGCCCGCGCTGCGCTCGCAAACCTTCTAACGGGCCGCAAGGGGCAGGGCGGCTCCACCATCACGATGCAGGTGGCTCGCAACTTCTTTCTCTCCTCGGAGCGCACCTACACCCGCAAGATCTACGAAATCGCGATGGCCTACAAAATCGAAAGCCTGCTCTCGAAGGACCAGATTCTTGAGGTCTATCTGAACCAGATCTATCTCGGACAGCGCGCCTACGGCTTTTCTTCGGCCGCCATGGCCTACTTCGGCAAAAAGCTCGACCAGCTTACGATCGGCGAAGCCGCGACGATCGCCGGCCTTCCCGTCGCGCCTTCCGCCTACAACCCCATCGTGAACCCGACGCGCGCCACTATGCGCAAGAACTACGTTCTCGGGCGCATGCGTGATCTGGGCTACATTGACGAGGCCACTTATGAACGCGAAAAAGCGGCTCCCCTCGTCGCCAAAAACAAGCAGGCCGAAGCCGACCGCGAAGAAATTCGCTCAGTGCACGCCGAATACGCCGCTGAACTCGCCCGAATGCTCGTCTACAACGAATTCAAGGAAGAGACCTACACCCGCGGCCTCAACGTCTACACCACCATCCGTGACGCCGACCAGACGGCCGCCTGGAAGACGGTGCATGACCACCTCATCGCCTACGACCGCAAATACGGCTTCCGGGGCGCCCGCACGGCAATCGACATTTCCAACACCGAAACCCGTCAGAAGAACGTGGCCCTCGTCCTCTCGCGCCTTCCGGACGTCCCTGACCTTGTGGGCGCAGTCGTCACCGACATCCGCACGTCCACCGTAACGGAGACGATTCCCAACAAGAAAAATCGACGCGCCAAGCCTCAGACGAAGACGCGCACGGTGAGCACCGTCACCGTCATGTTCGAAGACGGCACGACGGCGGATCTCGACGAAGCCACGCAGGCCTTTGCCGGGAAATATCTCACGGAAGCCGCGGGCGACGAGCGCCTGAAGGCGGGCAGCGTCGTTCGCGTCATGAAGACGGAAAAGGGCGAGTGGACGCTTGCTCAAGTGCCGCAGGTGCAGGCCGGGTTCCTGAGCGCTGAATTCATGACAGGCGCCGTGCGCGCCATGGTGGGAGGCTTTGACTTCAACCTCAACATGTTCAACCATGTGACGCAGGCGCTGCGCCAGCCGGGCTCCTCCTTCAAGCCCTTCATCTACTCCGCCGCGCTTGACAAGGGCTTCAACCCCGCCACCATCATCAACGACGCGCCGATCTTCATTGATCCGCGCCTCACCGGGGGCGAGCTCTGGGAGCCCCGCAACTTTGAAGGCCGCTTTGACGGTCCGATGACAATGGCGACCGGCCTCAAGAAGTCAAAGAACCTCGTCTCCATCCGCATCATGCAGGCCATCGGCGCGCGCTACGCGCAGGAATACGTCGGAAAGTTCGGCTTTCCCGCCTCCCGCACGCCAGCTCAGCTCACGACCGCGCTCGGCGCAGGCTCCACGACGCCCTGGGAGATGACGGGCGCCTACTGCATCTTCGCCAACGGCGGCTACCGCGTGCATCCCTATCTCATCACGAAGGTGACGGACGCCGAAGGCAAGATTCTCATGCAGGAGCACAACCGCAAGGCAGGCGACGAGACCATTCGCGCGATCGACGAGCGAAACGCCTTCATCATGCACACGCTCTTGAACGGCGTCGTCACGAGCGGCACGGGCGCCCGCGCCTACCGCGAGCTGAAGCGCCCTGACATGGGCGGCAAGACCGGCACGACGAACAACGCCTATGACGCCTGGTTTGCTGGCTACGCCGGCGACCTTGTCGCCGTGGGCTGGATGGGGTACGACCAGATGAAGCCGCTTGGAAACCGTGAAACGGGCGGCGGCCTGATGCTCCCCTTGTGGGTGGACTACATGAAGTCCGTCATCACGAACGAACCCATCTTCCGTCGCCGCCAGCCTTCGAGCGTCGTTCTCATCAACGGCAGCTACTACTACGCCGACAGCGTGGACGCCACCGTGCGGGACGTGCCCTTGAACGGCAAAATCGAAGAACGCAACCGCGCCCGCGACATTCTTCGCGATCAGATCTTCTGATCAACCCGATGGCTACCGAGGGCCCGTCACTGTGACGGGCTCTTTCGTTATGTAGCTCACGGCGTCCGAAAGAAGGCTCCAGAAATCCGCACGCCCGCGGCTCTCCTTCCAAAGGCCGTTCTCAAAGGAAAAGTGATAGCCGCCCTTCAAGCTCGCGAGCCACACCTGCTGCGTCGGGGTATGCAGATTCACCACGACCTGATCGCCCGAATCGGCTTCAATCGTGAGGACATTGCCCGCCCGGTCGCACTCCACGTCCGCTTGAGCGGCCTCAAGCGCATTTTCAATGGCGGCGAGCAGCGTCTCGGCCTGCTCAACAAATTCGGTTTCGGTCATAATTCGCTTCTCAACTTTTGACAACCAACAAAGGGAGACCCCCATGCTGCGAACGATCGCCGCTATTGTATGCTTCACTGCCGTCGCCGCCCTTACGGCCTGCGGCGTCAAAGGCCCGCTCTATCTGCCCGACACCACGTCGCCCGCACAGACGACTCCCGCCAAGTAACTTTCTCCTTTTCCTGACGAACGCTCCGTCATGTCCGACCACGTCACTCAGCTGCCGGGACTTTCCCGCCAGGACGGCACCCTTTTCTGCGAAGGACTCGCCGTTCCCGAACTCGCCTTGCGGTTCGGCACTCCGCTCTACGTCTATTCCCGCGCCGCACTCGAAGCGGCCGCCCATGACTGGCTCGCCGGCATCGCCGGCACGCCGCACCGCGTCTTCTACGCGGTGAAGTCCAACTACAGTCTTGGCGTTCTGAAAGTCTTTGCGCGACTAGGGCTGGGCTTTGACATCGTGAGCGCCGGCGAGCTCGCTCGCGTCATCGCCGCGGGCGGTGATCCGAAGAACGTCGTCTATTCGGGCGTAGGCAAGACGCGCGAAGAAATGCGCACCGCCCTCAAGGCCGGAATCTGCTGCTTCAATCTCGAAAATCCACAGGAGCTGGACCGCCTCGAAGAAGAAGCCGCCAAACTGGGCGTCACCGCCGCCGTGTCCTTTCGGGTCAATCCCGACGTGGACGCCAAGACGCACCCCTACATTTCCACGGGGCTTGAAGACAACAAATTCGGCGTCAGCCTGCAGGACGCCCGCTTGCTTTACCGCAAGGCGGCGTCGCTTCCCCACCTGCGCGTCTCCGGCATCGACTGCCACGTGGGCAGCCAGATCACGCAGATCGAGCCCTTTGTCGAAGCCTGCGACATCGTGACCGACATGGTGCTCGACCTGAAGGCGGACGGCATCGAGCTCGACCACATCGATTTCGGCGGCGGTCTTGGCGTGCGCTACGGAACCGAGAATCCGCCGCGCGCCGAAGCTCTCGTCAAACGCACGGCTTCGATGTGTGAAGCGAAGGGCCTCGGCCACTTGACGCTCTTTTTTGAACCGGGACGGTCCCTTTCTGCGGAAGCCGGGCTTCTCGTAATGCGCACGGAATACCTGAAGACCACGCCGCACAAGCGCTACTGCATCACGGACGCCGGCATGAACGACATGCTGCGCCCCACGCTCTACCAAGCGACGATGCACGTCGTGAACACGGTGACGCACAACGGCCTTGCCGCTGCCGCCACAGACGTCGTGGGGCCGATCTGCGAGTCTGGCGACTGGCTCGCACACGACGAGATGCTCGCCGTCAAGGAAGGCGACGTGCTTGCCATGACCTGCGCCGGCGCCTACGGCATGACGATGTCTGGAAACTACAACGCACGTCCCCGCGCCGCTGAGGTTCTCGTGGACGGCCATAAGGCGACGCTCATTCGCGCCCGTGAAACCGTAGCCGATCTGATGCGCGGCGAATCCGTTCCCGAGCTCTAAAACTGATAAACTCAATCAACGCCGGAGGGTTTCAATGACCTGCCGGCGTTTTTTGTGTTTACTGCAAATGCGCGGCTTTTCCCAGCGCGCATGAAGGAGCTTCCATGCATATCGAAAATGAACTCAAGCTTGATTTCAAGGACGTGCTCATCCGTCCGAAGCGCTCCACCCTCACAAGCCGCAGTCAGGTGGATATCACGCGAGAAATCAAGTTTCGACATTCGACGGAAGTCTTCCACGCCGTGCCGGTGATCGCTGCGAACATGGACACAACGGGGACCTTCGCGATGGCGAAGGCGCTGGGCCGCCACGGCATGATGACGGCGCTGCACAAGCACTACAGCGTCGAAGAGTATGTGGAGTTCTTCTCTCACTTGGAACAGAAGTCCGATGCGTTCTATTCCCTCGGAATCGGGGACGCCGACTATGAAAAGTTCCGCACAGTGATGGCAAAGGCCCCCGAAGGCGCCATCCGCTACGTCTGCATCGACGTCGCCAACGGCTATACCGAAGCCTTCGTGAGCTTTGTGAAGAAGATGCGCGACGCCTGCCCCGACCTCGTCATCATGGCTGGCAACGTCGTCACAGGCGACATGACCGAAGAGCTCGTACTTGCCGGCGCCGACATCGTCAAGGTCGGCATCGGCCCGGGGTCCGTGTGCACAACGCGAAAGATGACAGGCGTTGGCTACCCGCAGCTCTCCGCCGTGATTGAATGCGCCGATGCTGCCCACGGCCTCAAGGGACGCATTTGCTCGGACGGCGGCTGCACGCGCCCGGGCGATGTTGCAAAGGCCTTTGGGGGCGGCGCCGACTTCGTCATGCTGGGCGGCATGTTTGCCGGTCATGAAGAGTCGGGCGGTGAAGTGAAGGAAGTAGACGGCCGAAAAATGCGCGGCTTCTATGGCATGAGCTCCAAAAACGCCATGGACAAGTATTCTGGCGGCGTCGCCAAATACCGCGCCGCAGAAGGCAAGTTCGTCTGGATTGAGGATCGCGGTCCCGTGGAGCAGACCTGTCAGGACATTCTGGGCGGCGTACGTTCAGCCTGCACCTACGTCGGCGCCAAGCGACTGAAGGAGCTCACCATGCGCACGACCTTCGTTCGCGTCTCTCAACAACTGAACGAAGTGTTCGGAAAGTCTTGAGTCAGCTCGTCCCCTACGCAAAGGCCCCGTCAACCAATGCCGACAGGGCCTTTTTTCTCAGTGAAGGGCGCTCAAAAGTGCTTCCGCCATGCTGAACCCATCCAATGGCTTCTTCTTGAACTGAGACTGCGTATAGCGACGCCAGCGGCCGAGGACATAGCTCAAATAAACGGAAGCCGCCGCACCGACATTGGTATCGGCAGCAATCTCCCTCTCGACAATCGCGAGCTTCAGTGTCTGCTTGATGCTGAGCTCCGCCTTGTCAAGCACATGATTCACGTAGTCGAGCACCGCCGGATCTTCGTAAACCAGCGCCTCGCCTGTGAGAAGCCGGGCAATGCCAGGATTCACTTCCGCAAACTGCAAGAGCGCACGCACCTTAGAGACCGCCCGCTGGCGGTGCGTCATTCCCTCCATGGCCTCGACCGCCGAAAACATGCTGGTGAAAGACGACTCGCAGAACATTACGATCTGACGAAGAATCTCGGCCTTATTGGTGAAATGGCGATAAAGCGCTGCTTCGGAAAGGCCAGTAGCCGCCGCAATCTCTTTCGTCGTGAACTTTTCCAAACGGGGTTTGCCAAGAAGCGTCACCACTGCCGCCAGGATCTCCTGCCGACGATCAGCGCTCTTCTTGTACTGCCGCTTGGCAACGGCCTCCGGCGCAACAGCTTCCTGCAGATTTTCGAAGGGTTCAGTTTCAGTCATTCGTCGTATCCCAAAGTCGGAGACTCATCGTAACGGGTTGCGTCGAGATTTTCCACGGGCCTGAGAAGACAAAACCCCCGAGACCATCGAGATCTCAGGGGTTCTGAAAGGGTGAGCCCGGCAGTGTCCTACTTTCACTGGAAATACAACCAACTATCATCGGCCCAAAAGCGTTTCACTGTCCTGTTCGGAATGGGAAGGAGTGGTACCACTTCGGTATGGCCGCCGGGCAAAGGGCTTTGACTTGAGGAGCTCGCGCTCCTTCGTCGAATTCTTTGCAAAAAGAAGCAAAGCTCAAACGAGCTGCAATTAGCAACAGTACTGAGCTTCAATCCTCATCAAACCATCTCGCTGTCCTCCTGAACTTCTTCTGCAGTTCAGGCAGCACGGTTATAGGATCAAGCCTCACGGGCAATTAGTATCGGTCCGCTCCAAGCCTCACAGCTCTTCCACTCCCGACCTATCAACGTCTTAGTCTCAAACGACCCTTCAGTGGGGTTAAACCCCAGGGAAGACTTATCTTCAGGCAAGTTTCCCGCTTAGATGCTTTCAGCGGTTATCTCTTCCGCACATAGCTACCCGGCTGTGCCACTGGCGTGACAACCGGTACACCAGAGGTGCGTCCACTCCGGTCCTCTCGTACTAGGAGCAGCCCCCGTCAATCTTCCAACGCCCACGGCAGATAGGGACCAAACTGTCTCACGACGTTTTAAACCCAGCTCACGTACCTCTTTAAATGGCGAACAGCCATACCCTTGGGACCGGCTACAGCCCCAGGATGAGATGAGCCGACATCGAGGTGCCAAACACCGCCGTCGATATGAACTCTTGGGCGGT
>CAVJBF010000007.1:0-51744 GCA_963647785.1 Acutalibacteraceae bacterium | reverse complement strand
CGCCGCCAGGGCAGAGACAATTGTTAATTGACGAGACAAACATTAAAGCCTTTTTAGAGTCAAAATAAATAACCCTTGTACAGGCGGCTGTTGCCGGTGCGCCGAGTTATGACTGCCGCGGCATTGAGGTCTATTTCTCCCCGAACGGCGGCGCTCAAGCCGCCATCATTCGCCAGATTGAAGGCGCGAAGAAGGAAATTTTGGTTCAGGCCTTCCACTTCTCGAACATCGCGATCATTGAGGCGCTCATTGCCGCACAAAAGCGCGGCGTGCATGTGACGGCGGTCTTGGACACTGAAAACCGGCACCGGAAGAGTTCCGGTGCGCCGGCGCTTGCCGAGAACGGCGTGACGGTCTTGGTTGACGATGAGCACCACACGGCGCACAACAAGCTGCTCCTCATTGACGGGACGACCGTCATCACGGGAAGCTTCAACTACAACAAGAACGCGGAAGCCAACAACGCCGAGAACATTCTCGTGCTCCCGTGCGAACCGCTGGCAAAGCGCTACATCGAGAACTTTGAAGCGCACCGCGCGCACAGTGACGCCTGGACAGGACTGCAGCCGGTGGTGAAGGAACAGCCGTAGGCAGGTGCCCTGTCGCCGTCGTTTTCACGGTGAGAGGGCACAGGCGGCAAGTTCCAAGCCGGCGTAGACCGCGGCAACGCGCTTAAGGGGCTTGATGCGGCGGATATTGTCGCCGGCGGCGTAGCGCTCCAGTTGCTTGGCGGCTTCTGCGAGGGCCTTCTCCACCGCAGCGGGCGCGGCCTTTCCTTTTGGAAGGTGCTTCAATTCGAAAAGGTAAGAGACGCCGCCCGTGGTTGACTTCAGAAGCAGGTCCGTGAAGCCTTTTCTGTCTCCCCAGACCTCCAGTTCGGCAAAGTACTCAAAGCCCGAAGCGAAGTTGGCTGCGATGAGCAAGGCCGTCTGAAAATCGCTTTCTCGCAAGTGAAGGCTCTTTTTCGTGCCGCAGCAGCGCAGGAGCACGGAGGAGATTTGACGAAGAAGCGGCTCGGGATTGCCTTCTTTAAGGCGAAGAAGCGCTCCGTCAAAATCGCCGCCTCGAATGCTCCAGCTTGGAAACTTTCGCAGATGCCTGAAGTAGACCTCAAAAAACTGCAGGGAGACGGCACGGTTGGGGACAACAAGCGCTGGCTCTGTTTCGCAGGCATAGGTGAGGTAGCCCAGATAGACGAGAGCCGAGAGAAGCCCGTCTCGGTCAAAGCGGCCGCTGGCCTGCAGATTCAGAAGCTGCGGATTTTTTCTGAACGGAATCGGCTTTCGCGCCATGGCATCCGCCACGATGTTCGTCACGTCTTCGGGAGAGCCCAGGCTGAGGAGACGATGAATCTTCGAAATGTCCGGCGCCACGGAAGGATCCAAAAGATCCTCCGGCTCTTCGTTGTCTGTTTTGATGTTGCTCAGGTAGTACAAGCACATTGAGGCATTGAAGACTGTTTCAGTTGACTTGAAAGCAAAGCGGTAGCCGTTGTAGAGCTCCTTCATGCGACTGATGACGTCTTCGAGCGTTCGCCCGTACGCCCTGAGGTCAATAAGCTGCGGCACAAGCTCACGAAGTTCTTCATTTGTGAAGCCGAACATGGAGGCAAACGGCGGCTTGGACGAAAGGTTCGTCGCGATGGAAAACCCCGACGTCATCGAGTCAAGTGAGATCGAAGTAACTCCGGTGATGTAAACCTGCTCAATCGGGCCTTTCGTTGCGGCAGACTTCACGGTGCTGTAGAAGTTTTTCAAGACGCCGCCGTTCGTCGTAAGCGCCTTGAACCCCTCAACGTCGGAGGCGAGAATCTCGTTGGCCGCCTGATCGTATTCGTCGATGATGAGGTAAATGCGCCCTGTAAACTGGTTCTTGAATTCCCGCAGGAATTCGCTCAGGAGCGCAGCGGCGTCCGCAAAGGGCTGTCGAACAAGCGCCAATCCGGAGGGAAAGTCATAACGATTGCAGAAGTCGTTGAGGCCGAATTTGACTTTGGTGATGAAGCCCTCAGCGAAGTGATCTGCGGATATCCCGGAAAAATCAAACCACAGGACGTAGTAAGAATTGGCAAGCGCTGTCTTGTGACGCGCGATGTAGGTGCCGGCGAAATTTGCTTCGAATGTGTCCTTTGCAGCAATGTCGTAGTACGCCTGAAGCGTTTCGGTGAAAAGACTTTTTCCGAACCGGCGCGGGCGCACGATGAAGGGGTACTTCACTTTGGCAAGCTCAAGCTCCTCGATGAAGCGGGTTTTGTCCACGTAGGCGTATCCCTCCGTGCGGATGGCACTGAACCGGGCAATTCCGTAGGGAGAAGCCTTGAGTTTGACTGAAGACGTCATGCTGATTTCCTTCCGGCGTCAACCGATGGCCTGAGGCGACTGAACCGGACACAAGATTAAAAAGAGCCTGTTGCTCGTGGATTGAGTACATTGCCGTAGTCGAGCGTCAACAGACGTCCGCCTTTGCGTCCTTCGTCACCGCCGTAAAGAATTCGTAGCGTTCAGGCGAGATTCGCCCTTCGTCCACCGCGGCGCGCACGGAGCACCCCGGCTCGTGAAGATGCGTGCAGTTATAAAAGCGGCAGCCTTCGGCGCAGGAGAGAATGTCCGGCATCGCCCGCAGTACGTCGTTTCGCGTCACGTGCGCGAGGCCGAACTCCTGAAATCCCGGCGAATCAATAATGGCGCTCTCCTTGCCGTTGATCGTCGCGCGGTAGAGGCGCGTGGCGGTGGTGGTCTGCTTTCCGAGGTCAAGGGCCTCGGAAAACTCCCGGGTTGCCGCCTGGGCTTTTGGAATGAGGGCGTTCAGAATCGTGCTCTTTCCCATGCCGGACTGGCCGATGAGAAGCACGGTCTTCCCGGCAAACATCGGAGAGAGCGTGGCGACGGCGGCTTCCGCGTTCTGCGCCGTGAGGGCGATCGCGGGGCAGCCGTCTCGGTCGTTCAATTCTCGGGCGAACTGATCCGCCGCTTCGCGCCCTTCCAGGAGGTCCGCCTTGTTGCGAATCGCCATGACGTCGATGCCGGCGGTTTTGGCGGCGACGACGGCGCGCCAAACAAACCAGGGATTGAAGGTGGGGCGGGGCGCAAAGACGACGGCAACGAGATCGATGTTGGAGGCGAGCTCCTTGATGCGCCACTCGTCGCTGCGAAAGAGGAGGTTTGCGCGAGGCTCGATCGCTTCGACGGCAAGCGTCTTTCCGTCCGCGGGCGTGCAGGCGACGCGGTCTCCGACGACTACGTCGCCCTTCTTGCCGCGGCGGCGGGCCTCATAGACCGTGCCGTCGTCCGTCTCGGCGTAGTAGTGGCGGCCGTGTCCGGCCACGATGCGGGCGGAGATCGTTGACATTTATCGATTTCCTTTCACGGCGGCGCCGGGAATGGGGTTGAAGCTCATGGCGCGCGAGGCGAGCGCCGCGCGTTCGCGAAGGGCGAGAGTGCGCTCGCGCCACAGACGGGCGTTCTTTTCGTTTCGGTTGCGCCGGCGTTCGTTGATGACTGCGGCAAACTGGCTCGCTAGATCGCCCTCGAGCGTAGTGCGGGCGGTTTGAGCCGCGCGCTTTAATTTCTGCTCGTCAATGAAGGCCTGCGTGATGCGCTGCGTCACGTGGGGCCGGATGTGGTTGGCAAGTGAAAAGAAGCGGCTCGGCGTGAGGGTGTTTCGGTAGTCGTGGTGCAGCTTGACGAGCGCGCGGATGAAGGGCTTGGGGCCTACGATCCGCACGGCGTAGGCGTCTTCGTCAAAGTCCAGAAGCCGCGTGAAGGCGTGGATTCCGAGAACCAGCGGATAAAAGACCACCGGCACCACGGTCGCCGTGATGAGCAGGAGCAGCCCCGGATTCACCGACCCGTGCACGATCGCCAAGGCGGGATTGATGTTCAAGGCGCAGTAGAAGTCAGGCCAGATGGCAAGAAGCGAAAACCCCCACCAAAAAAGCGTGGAGATCGTTGCAAAGAACACGAAGAGAACGGGCTTGTGCCAGCGGCAGATGCGGCCTGAGGCGCAGGCGACGACCGCTAAAAGCTCGTCTTGGGCGAGCTTTTCCACCGCTTCGTCAAATACCACAAGCCGCCGGGGTTGAAACGGGCGCCGGCAGAAGTAGGCGTAGCCGTGGCGCCAGCCCGCGGGCTTTTCACCGGTGCAGATTTCAGTGTCTTCGAGCTCTTCGGCTTTGAGGAAGGCTTCGATGGCACTTTTCTTGGGACCGTCGGCCATGGGGACGACTGAAGCGGCGTAGCCTGCGACCCAGTCCGTCTTTAAAAAGATCCGCCACGCCAGCCACGCCACCGACACGCAGGCGACGAGCATCCACCAGACGTAGCTAGCGATGTTGAGAATGTAGAGGGCGCCCAGAAGGAGCGGAACGGCGACCAAGAGCCCCGTTGCAGTGTCCGCGAGCTTCTCTTTAATCCAAGCCGAGGAGCGCATCTTTTCGTATCCGTAGCGCTCGTTGATCCGAAACTGCTTCCACCACGCGAGCGGAAAGTCGATCACGGCGAGGACGAACATCACCGTAAAGCACATGGTGAATTGCGAGAGAAGCCCTGAGCCCATTACCGCCATGGTGCCGGCGGCGAGGAAGTTGAAGCCGTTTCCGAGCGTGAGAAGCAGACAGATGATGGCCCCGAGGTAGGCGTTCACCAGATCCGCCTGCGAAGTCTCCCCGGTGTAGTCCGCCGCCTTGCGGTGAAGGGCGAGGGGCACGCTGCTTCTGAAGGCCGCCGGAAGCTTGTCCGCGGCGTGTTCGGCGGAGCGCACCTGCGCGATCGTGAGCGCTGTCTGCATGCAGACGTAGAAGGCGGCGAGGCCCACGAAGCAGGCATTGAGAAAATGAGCGATGTCGGACATGACCGAGTTAGAATGGACAGATCAACCGATAAGAATAGCGGCTTTGCGCTCGTTTGTGAACGAGGGGCGGGCCCCAAATTGAAGCGAGATTTTTCATCATGGCAACTATCGAACGCGATCCGCGCTACAGCGACACCAACCTCATCTGGATCGACATGGAGATGACGGGCCTGCAGCCCGAGGTGAACCGCGTGCTGGAAATTGCGGCGATCATCACGGACGCGCAGTTGAACATCCTTCACGAAGGCCCCGTGATCGCGATTCATCAAACGAAGGAAGTTCTGGAAGGCATGGATGCCTGGAACACCGAGACGCACACGAGGTCAGGCCTTGTGAAGCGGTGCCTTGAAAGCACGATTGACGAGGAGGCGGCGACGGACTTGTGTCTTGAAGTCTTCAAGAAGTTCGTCCCGGCCGGCAAGGCCCCGATGTGCGGCAACACGATCGGCCAGGACCGCCGCTTCATGGCGCGCTGGATGCCGCGGCTCGAAAACTACTTCCACTACCGCAGCATCGACGTCTCCACCCTCAAGGAGCTCGCCAAGCGCTGGAAGCCAGAGGCGACCGCTAGCTTCAAGAAGTCCACGCGCCACGAGGCGCTTTCGGACATTCAGGAGAGCATCGACGAGCTTATCCACTATCGCAAGACGATCATGACGATCTGATTTTTGGGCGCAAAGGCGCCGGAAGCACGAAATCCGGGCGGAGACTTTGAGTGGTTTCCGCCTTTTTTTGACAGCAGTAAGTGTCAGTCCTTTTTTCGATGGCTGAGGTTGGAAACGTCAAGGCAATTTATGCACGCTGAGCCGAGTAGTGTTTCTGTACTTCGATGCCATGGGAAGAAGTGAAGTTTTGGTAATTTTGACAATCAGACAGCCCGAAGCGTTTGTTTGTTGAACAACCGGCCTGCTGAATTGGGGACTAGATCTTCTGTATTCTTTGCGAGTGGCTCGTCGCCCGCTACAATCCGCCGACTGTTTTCAATTCTCTCCATCGATTCTTATGGCTGTCCGCAAGCGAAATTCTGACTATCAGGAATCCTCCATCCGTGTTCTGAAGGGGCTTGAGCCCGTGCGCCAGCGCCCGGGGATGTACACCCTCACGGACAATCCCCTCCATATCATTCAGGAAGTGATTGACAACGCGAGCGACGAAATCCTCGCGGGGTTCGGCACGTCGATCACGTTGACGCGCGGCGCCGACGGCACGATCACGGTGGAGGACGACGGCCGAGGCATTCCGACGGGCATTCACCCCACGGAAGGCGTGCCGACGGTGGAATTGGTCTTCACCCAGCTTCACGCGGGCGGCAAGTTTGACAAGACGTCGGGCGGCGCCTACACGTTCTCAGGCGGCCTGCACGGCGTGGGCGTCTCGGTGACGAATGCGCTGTCGCTTGCGATGGATGTCACTGTCTGGCGCGAAGGGCAGGAGTTTGACATCGGCTTTGCGGGGGGCGACGTGGTGCGTCCGCTGACGTCCAAAAAGAGTCCGCGCGCGAAGAGCGCCACGGGCACGCGCGTTACCTGCAGGCCCGATCCCAAGTATTTTGACTCGGCGGAAATTCCGGAAGCGTCCCTTGTGCGACTGTTAAGGAGCAAGGCAGTGCTCCTTCCCGGCGCCTCTGTCACGTATGTGAACGCGGTGACGGGCGCCGAGCAGCATTGGAAGTACGAAGGAGGGCTCAAAGAGTACCTTCTCGCGGAAGTGCCGGATCCCGCCGTGGTGCCCGCGTTTGAGGCGCAGGGCTGGGCCGATGAGGCGACGGAGGGCTTTGCTGCGGGCGAAGGCGCCGCGTGGGTGGTGCTCTGGACCGAGGAAGGCGGGCTTACGCGAGAAAGCTTTGTGAACCTCATTCCGACGCCCGCGGGCGGCACGCATGAAGCGGGGCTTCGCGACGGGCTTTTCGGCGCCATGAAGGCCTTCATGGAGGCGCACGGCCTCATGACCAAGGGCGTGAAGCTTTTGGCCGAGGACATCTTTGCGCGCGCGAGCTTCATTCTTTCGTGCAAGGCGCTGGACCCGCAGTTTCAGGGGCAGACGAAAGAGAAGCTCACCAGCCGCGATGCGCTGAGATTGGTGTCGGGGTTCGTCCGCCCGCAGTTTGAATACTGGCTGAACGACCACGTCGAAGAGGGAAAGAAGCTCGCCGAACTCGTGATCGATCAGGCGAAGAAGCGCCAGCGCCAGGCGCAGAAGGTGGAAAAGAAGAAGAGCTCTTCGGTGGCGGTTCTGCCCGGCAAGCTCACCGACTGCGAAAGCACCGACATCACGCGAAACGAGCTGTTCCTCGTTGAGGGCGACAGCGCCGGCGGCACCGCCAAGCAGGGCCGCGACAAGGAGTGCCAGGCCATTCTTCCCCTGCGAGGCAAGATCCTCAACACGTGGGAGGTGGAGAACGACCGCATCTTTGCGTCGCAGGTCATTCACGACATTGCGGTGGCGGTGGGGGTGGACCCGCACAAGCCCGGGGAGGACGCGGACTTGAAGGGGCTGCGCTACGGCAAGATCTGCATCCTTGCTGATGCCGACGTGGACGGCAGCCACATTCAGGTTCTGTTGCTGACGCTTTTCTACCGCCACTTTCCGAGCTTGATCGAGCAGGGCCACGTCTACATCGTGCAGCCCCCGCTTTTCCGCGTGGACGTTCCCAAGACCCGCACGAAGCCTGCCAAAAACATCTACTGCCTGGATGAAAAGGAGCTCTCCCGCACCTTGGCCAAATTGAAGAAGGACGGCTTTTCCGAAGACAAGCTTGTCGTCTCCCGCTTCAAAGGCTTGGGCGAGATGATGGACGACCAGCTTCGCGAGACGGCGTTTGAGCCCGACACGCGCCGGCTCTTGCCGGTCACGATGGGGGACGTCGCGCGAGGCGCCACGGACGAGGTGATGAGCCTTTTGATGGCAAAGGGCGAAGCCGCCGGCCGCCGCGTCTGGATGGAGCTCCATGGCGACGATGTGGAACTCGACGTTTAAGGAAGGCTGCCTGTGGTGACGGCGATTCTTTCGGAGATCCAGCAGTCTCCGTTCGCGCTGCTTCTGGCAGCGGGGCTCGCGCTGCTTCTGGCGGCCGTTGTGCTTCTTGCGGTGCTTTTAGTGCGCTCCTATGGCGCCGCGGCGCGCGAGGCGGCGTTCGGCCGGGATCTTGTGGCGGCTCTGCAGGAGGCGCTGGAACGAAACCAGCACGAAGACAGCACGACGCTCGCGGTGCAGATGAACGCGGTGCGAAGCGACCTGATGGCGGTGAGCGACGCGATCAAGCACGAGCAGCATGCGGCGGCGATGAGCCTTGCGGAGCGGCTTTCTCACGGGCAGGAGGCGCAGGGAACGCGCGACAGAGACATGCTGCAGGCCGTGGCGGATTTGCGAGCGGAAGTCGCGCGGCAGCTCGCCGTCGTGCGCGAGACCAACAGCGCGGCGGTCGCTGCGGTGCAGGCGACGGTGGAGGAGAAGCTGCAGGACACCCTTTCCGCTCGGCTCACGGAAAGCTTCAAGACGGTGGAGGCGCAGTTGTCTGCCGTGCACCGGGGCTTGGGCGAAATGCGCGAAATGGCGCAGAACGTGGACGGCTTGCGCCGGATTCTCACGAACGTAAAGACCCGCGGCACCTTTGGCGAAGTGCAGCTTGCGTTGATTTTGTCGGATGTGTTGACGCCCGAGCAGTACGACGTCAACGTGGCGACGAGGCCGAAATCGACGGAGCGCGTGGAGTTTGCCGTGAAGCTTCCCGGGCGCGGCGCGGGCGAAACGGTGTACCTGCCGATTGACGCGAAGTTCCCGTTGGAAGACTACGAGCGGCTGCTTGCGGCTTCTGACGCCGCCGACGCCGAAGGCGTCGCCGCAAGCCTCAAGGGACTTGAAAACCGCCTGGTTTTGGAAGCCCGCAAGATTCGGGCAAAGTACATTGAGGTGCCGTATACGACGGAATTTGCGGTGCTCTACCTGCCGGTGGAAAGCCTCTGGGCGGAAGTGCTGAAGATCCCGGGGCTGATCGAGCGCCTGCAGCGAGAGTGCCATGTGACGGTGGCGGGGCCGACGGTGCTGGCGTCCCTGTTGAACAGTCTGCAGATGGGATTCCGGACGCTTGCAATCGAAGAAAAGAGCGCCGAGGTGTGGCGGCTTCTCGCGGTCGTGAAGACGGAGTTTGAGCGCTTTGCGGATGCCGTGGGGAAAGTGGAGAAGCGCATCGAAGGGGTGACGGGGGACCTGTCGCAGCTTCGCACGCGAACGAACGTAATGAACCGGCGGCTGCGGGACATCAATCCGGAGGGCGCCGTGGCGGCGGAGGAGGCTCCGAGCGCCGCCGGCGAGACCAGTGAATTTCAACAACGCCGATCTATTTTGGGTGAATGAACATGACGAAACGTGAGTCCGATACGCCGGAACTTTTCTCGATGGGCGACGCGCCGGAAGAGGAAAAGCGGGAGGATGCCCCGGAAAAGGAAGCGGCCGCGGTGCCGGAGGGGCCGAAGCGCCTTCTGCCCGAAGCGCTGCAGGGCGACCTGCCCCCCAAGGGCGGCGACGCCGAAGAGCTCACGCTCGCTCATTATGCGGCGCGCGCCTACCTTGAATACGCGCTTTCCGTGGTGAAGAGCCGCGCGCTCCCGGACGTTGTGGACGGCATGAAGCCCGTGCAGCGCCGCATTCTCTACGCAATGCAGCGACTGCATCTCACCGCCGCGGATCGGTACTCAAAGAGCGCCCGCGTCGTGGGCGACGTCATCGGCAAATACCACCCGCACGGCGATCAGGCGGCGTACGACGCCATGGTGCGCATGGCGCAGCCCTTCTCGATGCGCTACCCGCTTGTGGACGGCAAGGGCAACTTCGGCAGCCGCGACGGCGACGGGCCGGCCGCCATGCGCTACACGGAAGCGCGTTTGCAGAAGCTCGCGGGGCTGCTTCTCGACGAAATCGACAGCAATGACGTCGACTTCATTGCGAACTATGACGGCACGCTGCAGGAGCCCGCGGTGCTCCCCGCAAAGCTCCCGCTCATCCTCTTAAATGGCGCGAGCGGCATCGCCGTGGGCATGGCAACGGAGATACCGCCCCACAATCTGAGGGAAGTCGCGCAGGCGGTGCTTCTTTTGCTCGAAAAGCCGCAGGCGACGTTGAATGAAATTCTCGCGGTGCTCCCAGCGCCCGACTTCCCGGGCGGCGCCCAGATCATTTCGTCGCCCGCGGAAATCCGCGCGGCCTACGAAACGGGCCGCGGCAGCTTCAAGATGCGCGCCCGCTATCACTTTGAGGATCTGCAGCGCGGCCAGTGGCAGCTTGTGGTGGACGAGCTCCCGCCCGCCGCGTCGTCGCAGTCGGTGTTGTCAGAACTTGAAGAACTCACGAACCCCAAGCCCAAGACGGGAAAGAAGGCGCTCACTGCCGAGCAGCAGCAGACGAAGGCCGCGATGCTTGCGCTTTTGGACAAGATGCGCGACGAGAGCAGCAAGGAAAAGCCCGTGCGCCTCGTGTTTGAGCCGAAGACTTCGAAGATCGACCGCGACGTCTTTGTGAACACGCTTCTCGCGCAGACCTCCTTGGAATGCAACGCCCCCTTGAATCTCGTCATGATCGGCACGGACGGCCGGCCGGCGCAAAAGGGACTGCAGACGATCCTTTCCGAATGGGTCGCGGCTCGCATGGGCATCGTGCGCGCCAGAACCGAGGCGAGGCTGTCGAAGGTGAATGACCGCATCCATATTCTGGAAGGCCGCACGATCTGCTGCGACAACATCGAGCGCGTGATTGAGATCATCCGCTTTGAAGAAAAGCCCGATGCGGTGCTGAAGAAGGAATTCAATCTCTCGGACATTCAGGTTGAAGACATCCTCAACCTGCGTCTGCGCCAGATTGCGAACCTTGAGTACGAAAAGATCCAGAAGGAGATGGCGGACCTTCGCAGCGAAAAGGCGCAGTTGGAAAAGATCCTCGGGGACGAAAAGGTCTTGAAGCGCGTCATCGCCAAGGAAACGAAGGAGGCTGCGAAGACCTACGGGGACGACCGCCGCACGATCGTGGAAGAAGCCAGAAAGGCGGTCGTCACGCAAAGCGTCGTGAACGAGCCGATGACAATCGTCATTTCGCAAAAGGGCTATGTGCGCGCCCGCACGGGGCACGGGCACGACGCGACCCTCATGAATTTCAAGGTGGGGGATGCGTTCCTCACGTCCTTGGAATGCATGTCGGCCGACACGCTCGTTGCGGTCGGCAGCAACGGCCGCACGTACTCGGTGGCGGTGAGCCAGCTGCCGAGCGCCCGCGGGGACGGACTTCCTGTCGCAAGCTTCATTGAACTTGAAGCCGGCACGGAAATCGTGGGCTACCTCGCAGGCAAGGGCGACGAAGCCGTGGTGCTTGCCACTGACAACGGCTTTGGCCTGAAGTGCCGCTTGTCGGACCTCTTCTCCCGCATGAAGGCGGGCCGCGTCTTCGTGAAGCCCGACGAGGGGGCGGCGCTCTTGCCGCCCTGGATCGCCACGGCCGCGACGCCGCAATTGGCGTGCCTCTCCGAAGAGGGCCGGCTTCTGGTCTTTGACTTGGAAGAGCTGCGCGAATTGAATGGCGGCGGCAAGGGCGTGATCCTCATGGGGTTGAACGACGGCGAAAAATTGATTTCGGTGCTTCCCGTCTCCACCGCCGGGTGCCTGGTGACGGGGCAGGGCCGCAGCACGCTGCGTCAGAAGACGCTCGCTAAAAACGACTGGCTTGAATTCTTCGGCCATCGCGCCCGCAAGGGCAAGGTGCTTGCCATTCGCTTCACGGCGACGGGGCTCGCGCCCTTGCCCGCCAAGACCGACGAGGCGGGCATCACGTCCCCCGCGGTTGAGGAAGAAGACGAACCCAAGCTTTTTTAAGAGCGAAAAAGCATGCAGCAGACGACTGAGGCGGCCGGTGCGCCGCAGCCCGCGCCCAAAAGCGCGGAAGACTACCGGCGGGAGGCCATGCGCCGTCCCGAGGAGGATGCAATGCCTTGCACGCTCATTGAAAAGCTCCGCCTCATGGCGGGGTCGCTCTCCAATCGCTTGCTGACGCTGACGGCGCTCTGGGTGACCTTCATCGGGCTTTTGCTGGGCTACACCGTGGCGCTCGGCTGGCAGATGGAGGCAAGCTCCATGACGGTGAATCGTCTGGAAAACATGAAGACGCTCGTCTACCGCATGAATGCGGCGATGGATGAGTCGACGGCGCCGGCCGCCTTTGAGAGCTCGATGCGGCAGTTCGTGGAGGAGCTGCGGCACTTGGAGACGGGGGACGACTGGCAGGGCTTTCACTTCATCCTCGTGATGCCGGATACCGAGCAGATTACCGAGATCGGCAACGCCTGGACGGGGCACATCCACCCGCTCTTTTCTCGCGCGAAGGTGTTCGGCCACCCGGTGTCTGCGCAGAAGTTTGACTACTTCATCGGCAAGATGGACAGGCTGCAGCGCTCGATTGAGTCCGTGCGCTCAAGCCTTTACTGGCAGCAGCGCTGGATTCAGCTTGCAATCATTCTTCTGGCGGTGGGAAGCCTCTTTGTCATCATGGCGCTGCTTTTGCGCTGGGTGATCCGTCCCATTGAAACGCTTGCCGAGGGCATTCGCGCAGTGACGTGCGGCAACCTTGCGACGCGCGTGGACTTGGAAGGCGGCAGCCTCGAATTTCAGCGCATCGGCCGCGGGTTCAACGACATGGCGGGGCGCTTGGAGGATCTCGTCTTGAACCTTGAAGGAAAGGTGGCGGAGAAGACGGCCGTCGTGGAGGAAAAGAACCGGAACCTGGCGCAGCTCTACGAAATCTCCACCTACCTCTCGCGCCAGCACTCGGTGGACGAGATGTGCGAAGGGTTTGCGTCGCGCCTGATGCACGTGAGCTCGGCGTCAGCGGTGGCGGTGTTCCTCTTGAACCCCAAGACGAGCTGCCTTGAGCTGGCGGCCGCGAACGAACTGCCGGAGTCCCTTTTTGCGCACTGGACGGCAGAGCGAATTGACGCCGAGCCTCTCAAAGACGTTTTGGAAAACGACCTTCCCATCCGCGTCACGGCCGACATGGGCCGGGACTACGTGGCGGAGCTGCGCGAAGTGACGGAGGAGCGGCGCTTCAAGACGATTTATCTTTTTCACGCGCGAAACGGCACGAAGAACATCGGTCTTTTTGCGCTCTACTTTACGGAAGTGACGCTGCTTGCCGAAGCCGTGTGCCGGCTCTATGAGAGCTTCGGGGCGCACCTGGGGCTCACTGTGGACAATGTGCGGCTCATCGAGCGCGATCAGCAGTACGCCGTGGTGCAGGAGCGCACGCTGATGGCGCAGGGGCTGCATGACTCGATTGCGCAGTCTTTGTCTTTCCTCAACCTTCAGGTGCAGCTTCTCGTCACGGGGCTCAAGAACAAGGACGAGGGGCTCGTCAAGGACACCGTGGAGCAGATCCGCACCGGCGTGCAGGAATGCTATGAAGACGTTCGAGAGCTGCTCTTGAACTTCCGGGAGCGGCTGCACAAGGAGAACTTTGCGGCGGCGCTTCGGACCGCGATCGAGCGCTTTGAGATGCAGACCAAGCTCAAGGTTGAGATTTCTTCTCACGGGCGCGATCCGGGGTTGACCGACAAGGAGCAGCTGCAGGTGATCTTCATCGTGCAGGAGGCCCTGGCCAATGTTCGCAAGCATTCGCACGCGACCGAAGTGAAGATTGCCATCGAAAGCGCGGGCGACTTCAGCGTCACGGTGATGGACAACGGCACGGGGATTGACGAAAAGCTCCTTGCCGAGCGCGGCAAGCGCCACGTGGGCATGAACATCATGCGCGAGCGCTCGGAAAAAATCGGCGCGCGGGTCGTGATCGGCCCCGTGGACGCCTCGGTCTTCCCGCACGGCACGGCCGTGAAGCTCACGCTGCCGGCGGCGCGGCTTCGCGAAGTGAGGTAGGCGTGCGCATCGTGCTATGGACGGCGCTGCCGCTGCTGGCGCTCCTTCTTTACTGGCGCACGGTGCGGCCGGCGGCGTCGGGCCGCTGGCGCTGGGCTTGGGCGGCGCTCGTCGCGGCGGGGCTCGCGAGTCCCGTCATTCCGAAGCTTTGGGGCGGCTCGACCGTGGCGCCCATGATGCCCGTTCCCGCGCTTCTCACGACAGAGTTTCTGCTTTTCATGCTGCTTTTCATGGCGGGGTGGACCGTCGCGCGCGAGGCGGCGGGATTTCTTCTTGAACGGTTGAAAGTCGTCTCCCGCGAGGCGCTGGCTGCTTCAAGGCCGCTCGCGTGGACGGTGCTCGCGGCGGGCGTTGTCTTCAACGCGTACGGCATGCAGCACGCGCTATCGCTGGCGGACGTAAAGCGCGTGGAGATCGCGCTCCCGCAGCTGCCCGAGGCCTTGGAGGGCTTCACGGTGGCGCAGATTTCAGACCTGCACGCGAGCCTGATCTTTCGGGCCGACCGCGTGGCGGCGATTGCGGACAAAGTGAATTCGCTCCATCCCGACCTCATCGCGGTGACGGGGGACTTCGTGGACGGAGAGCTCGCAGATCGCGCGGCGGACCTTGAGCCCTTGAAAACGCTCGCGGCGCCCTACGGCGTCTGGGGCTGCGAAGGCAACCATGAGCACTACGTGGACTATCCCGGCTGGCGGCGGCATCTCGCGACGCTCGGCGTTGCGATGCTCTACAACGAGCACGGCGTCGTGAACGTGAAGGGGACGCCGCTTGTCATCGCAGGATTGACCGACTATATCGCCGAGAAGTTTCACGACGAGGTGCCGAATCTTGCGGCGGCGCTTTCGGGCGCCCCCAAGGCCTTCACGCTGCTTCTCGCGCATCAGCCCAAGCTCGCCCCGAAGGTGGCGGGGCGGGGCGTCGATCTGCAGCTCGCGGGCCACACTCACGGCGGACAGCTTCCCGGCGTGACGATCGTGACGAAGGTGATGAACAGCGGGTTTCTGGCGGGGCTCTATGAAGTGCCTCCGGTGAAGGCAGGGGGCCGGCCTCTCGCGCTCTACGTCAATTCCGGCACGCAGCTTTGGAACGGGTTTGCCAACCGCATCGGGACGACGGGAGAAATCACCCTCATCACCTTGCGTCGAACAAAAGTAAATTGATTTAAAACGATAAACGCGAGAGCGCTTTCGTTTAGAATAGCTCCCTTCATTATTTAACGGGCGCCGAGGGCTTTGGCTTCACGGAATCCTTTTGCGCTGCACCTATGTCAGACCTCAGAAACATTGCCGTACTCGGCGCCACCGGTTCCATTGGACGAAGTGCTCTGGACGTGATCGCGTCCTATCCGGAGCGCTTCCGCGTGTTTGCGCTGACGGCGGGCGGCAATGTGGAGAAGCTCGCGCAGCTTGCGGCCGTCTGGCGTCCCTACATCGTGGGCATCGCCGACGAGTCGAAGTACAACGCCCTCGTGCAGCGCCTGCGCGACCTTGGCACGACCGACGTGAGCGTCGTGGCGGGGGAGGAGGCGTGCGCTGCGATCGCCGCGGAGCCGCAGGTCGACACTGTCATCGAGGCCGTGGTGGGCGCGGCGGGGCTGAGATCCAGCTTTGAAGCGGCGAAGGCCGGAAAGAAGCTCCTTTTAGCGAACAAGGAAAGCGTTGTCTGCGGCGGGAGCCTCCTCTTGCGGACGGTGAAGGAAAACGGCGGCCTGCTCCTTCCGGTGGACAGCGAGCACAACGCCGTGGCGCAGTGCCTGGCGTCCGCGACCCCCGAAGAGCGCGAGACGGCGGTGATCTGGCTCACGTGTTCGGGCGGTCCTTTCCGCGACAAGCCGGAGCTGGATCTTTCGACCGTGACGCCCGAGATGGCCCTGAATCACCCGACGTGGTCCATGGGGGCCAAGA
Organism: Acutalibacteraceae bacterium; assembly: GCA_963647785.1. GTDB lineage: Bacteria > Pseudomonadota > Gammaproteobacteria > Burkholderiales > Burkholderiaceae_F > Duodenibacillus. The sequence goes on along the minus strand of CAVJBF010000007.1, from coordinate 36,089 downwards.
TCACGATTGACTCCGCCACGCTCATGAACAAGGGGCTCGAAGTGATCGAGGCGCATCACCTTTTTGGCTTCCCTGTGGAGCGCATCAAGGCGGTGATCCATCCGCAGTCCGTCATCCATTCCATGGTGCAGTACGAGGACGGCGCGGTGCTCGCGCAGATGGGGGCGCCTGACATGCGGCTCCCCCTCTCCTGGTGTCTCGGGTACCCCGAGCGGCTTCCGGGCGGCGTGAAGCCCTTGAATTTCTGCGAACTCGGCGCGCTCACCTTCAGCGAGCCCGACACCACTCGATTCCCGCAGCTCGCGTACGCCTACGAGGCGGTGCAGACGGGCGGCATTGCGACGATCGTCTTGAACGCCGCCAACGAAGTGGGGGTCGAAGCGTTCCTGATGAAGAAAATCGGCTTTGCTGACATCGCCAGGCTTTGTCGGCAGATGCTGGACACGATGACGGGCTCAGCGCCCCGGTCGCTCGAAGACATCCTCGAGGCGGACGGTGAAGTCCGCGCCAAGGCGCGCGAAGCCCTGAAGTCTCTCTGAGACGCTTCTCACACACTGAACACTCCATGCTCGGCGTCATAGGCTTTTTGTTGACCATTGCCATCATCGTGGTGATCCACGAGTGGGGGCACTACATCGTGGCGCGCCTTGCGGGCGTGAAGATTCTCGCGTTTTCCTTTGGGTTCGGTCGCGTTCTCTGGAAAAAGACGGACAAGCGCGGCTGCGAGTGGCGCTTTTCGATGTGGCCTCTCGGAGGCTACGTGAAGATGCTCGACATTGCTGAAAAGTCGAGCCTCGTTGCCGAAGGCCGGCATTTTTCCGCCGCCGACTGGGCCAATTCCTTTGACAAGAAGTCCGTGTGGCGGCGCTTTGCCGTCGTTCTGGCGGGCCCGGCGATGAACCTCATTCTCGCCGCTGTCATCTACGCGGCGCTCGCGATGGCGGGAACGTACGAGCCGTCAACCAAGCTCGGGGAGCCGGCGCCTGGAACGCAGGCCGAAGCCGTGGGCGTCATGGCGGGCGACACGGTGACCGCGGTCGCAGGCAGCGCCGTGCGCTCGCGCAACGACCTGCGCTTTGAGCTCGTGGGCTTGATGGGCGAAAAGAGCGTTCCTGTGACGCTTGCTGACAGCACCGACGGCGTGAGCGAGAGGCGCACGGTGACTTTTGACCTCTCCGCCTTTCGCGGCGAAACGCAGGAGGATCCGCTCGACTATCTGGGCCTCACGCAAGCCGTGAAGGGCATCGTAGTCGCGGGCGTTCTGCCGGGAAGCGCCGCGGAGGCGGCGGGACTTGCGCGCGGCGACATCGTTGAGACGATAAACGGCGAAAAGGTGACGACGGCGCAAGGGCTCATCACCGTGATTCGCGCCAACCTCGGCAAATCGGTGACGCTTGCCGTAAAGCGAGCGGACGGAGCGCAGGCGGAGGTTGCCGTCGACGTGCGGCCTGAGACGGTGGACGGCCGGATCGTGGGCCGCATCGGCGCGTCGCTTGCGGCTGCGACGGACTACGTCTTCACGCGCGAAGGCCCCGTGGGGGCGGCGCTCGTGGGCGTGCGCCGCGTCTGGGACACGATTCGCGTCACGGCAAAGTCGCTTTACGGCATGGCGACGGGCGAAGTGAGCGTAAAGAGCCTCTCGGGCCCCGTGACGATCGGGGACTTGGCGGGCCAGACGCTTTCTTACGGCGTGATCCCGTACCTGCTCTTTCTTGCGATGATCTCGATTTCGATCGGGGTGTTGAACCTCTTGCCCGTGCCGGTGTTGGATGGCGGCCATCTTGCTTTCTACCTCTACGAGATGGCGACGGGGCGAAAGCCCTCGGAGCGAGTCTTGGACTGGGGGCAAAAGGCGGGGCTCGTGCTGCTTTTAGCTTTGATGGCCGTGGCCCTTGCTAATGACATGATGCGGGTCTTCGGGCTAAACTGAGGCAAATTTTTTCTCGAGCGGCGGGCGAACCTTGATTTTCAGCCGTTTCACTCGCTTGCAACGAATTTCACTGACGACAGACGACTTTATGCGACATACGTTTTTGATGCGCACGGCGGCGGCCGCCGTGCTGGCGGCCCTTTCGACCGCGGTGGCGGCGCAGCAGGTCTTCACGATCCGCGACATCCGGGTCGAAGGCATTCAGCGTACCGAACCTGGCACGGTCTTTTCGCACCTGCCGTTCCGCGTGGGCGACGAATACACGCCTGAGGCGGGTTCCGAAGCCATTCACATGCTCTACGCCTCAGGGCTCTTTCGCGATGTGTCGGTGGGCGTGGACGGCGACGTGCTTGTTTTGAACCTCACCGAGCGTCCGGCGGTGGCAAGCATCGAAACGAACGGCATCAAGGCCTTTGACAAGGCGGGCGTTGAAAAGAGCCTTCGTGACGTGGGCCTCGCCGAAGGCCGCATCTTCGACCAGTCGATTCTCGATCGCGCCGATCAGGAAATGCGCCGCCAGTACCTCTCCCGCGGCTTCTATGGCGTGAAAGTGCAGACGAACACGACGCCCCTGGAGCGCAACCGCGTTCGCGTCACGATGAATGTGGACGAGGGGAGCGCCTCTTCGATTCGCCAGATTCGCTTCGTGGGCAACGAGCTTTTTGACGCCGATGAACTCGCCGACAAGATGCAGCTGACCGAGCACCGCTGGTCGAGCTGGTACACAAAGCGCGACCTCTATTCGCGTGAAAAGCTGGCGGCTGACTTGGAGTCGATCCGAAGCTTCTACCTCAATCAGGGCTACCTTGACTTCAAGGTGGACAGCGTGCAGGTGTCGATCGCTCCCAACAAGGCGGACGTCTTCATCACGATCAACATGACGGAAGGCCGCCGCTACACGGTGAGCGGCGTGAAGCTCTCTGGCGACATGCTGGGGCTTGAGAAGGAAATCGAGCCTCTTGTCACCGTGAAGGAGGGCGAAATCTACAACGCCGAGGCCGTGAACAATGTGGGAAAGGCGATTGTCGAGAAGTATTCGACCTTGGGGTACGCCTTTGCCACGGCGACGCCGACTCCGGTCGCCGACGCCGCCAACGACACGGTGCAGATCGTCTACACCGTGGACCCGGGGCGCCGCGCCTATGTGCGCCACGTGAACATCACGGGCAACACCAAGACCCGCGACGAAGTAATCCGCCGCGAAGTGCGCCAGTACGAGTCCGCCTGGTTTGACAGCGACAAGGTGAAGATTTCCCGCGACCGCATTGACCGTCTGGGCTACTTTGACACGGTGACCGCGGATCCGAAGCCCGTGCCCGGCACGCGCGATCAGGTGGATCTGGAAATCGCGGTGAAGGAGCGTCCCACGGGCTCGATCTCGCTTGGCGCCGGCTACTCCACGTCGGACGGCATCATTCTCTCGGCGGGCTTTGCGCAGGACAACGTTTTTGGCTCGGGCAAATCCGTGAGCGTGGACGTCAATACGTCCAAGTCGCAGCGCACGTACGCCTTGAGCTTGACGGAGCCCTATGTGACGCCCGAAGGCATCAGCCGCAACTGGGACGTCTATGACCGTCGCGTCGACCTGGATGATCTGGACGTTGCTGACGTGGCTTACGAAACCTACGGCGCGGGCTTGAGCTTCGGCGTGCCGGTGACGGAATCCGACCGCGTCTTCCTCGGCACCCGCTGGGAAATGACGCAGGTGGATTTGCGTTCAAGTTCGCCTGAGCGCTACAGAAGGTTTGTCGATGAATACGGCAAGGATTCGCAGTCGGTGCTTCTTACGCTGGGCTGGTCGCGAGACAGCCGAGACAATGTGCTCGCGCCGACCCGCGGCCGCTATCAGCGCTTGTCAGCGGAAGTTTCGGTGCCGGGGCTTGACACCCAGTACTACCGCGCGACTTACCAGGTCACGCAGTACATTCCGATCACGGGGTTCTGGACCCTGGGCTTGAATGCGCAGCTCGGCTACGGCGACACCTACGGCAACGACAAGATCTTCCCGTTCTTCAAGAACTTCTACGCGGGCGGCATCGGTTCCGTGCGCGGCTATGAGAGCTCGTCGCTGGGGCCGAAGGATCGCTGCTCGAGCGACGACTGCGACAATCTGGGCGGCACCGAGCAGCTCACGGTCTCCGCCGAACTCCTGATGCCGCTGCCGGGCGCCGACCGCACCCTGCGAGGCCTCCTCTTCCTGGACGGCGGCAATGTCTGGGGCTTTGGCTACAAGGGGGGCAAAGAAGAGCGCACCCACATGGACCTGGGCGATCTGCGCTACTCCTGGGGCGTGGGCGTCGCCTGGATTTCTCCCTTGGGCCCCTTGAAGTTCTCGATCGCGTTCCCGATCAACGAGAAGACGGGCGACGACACGCAGCGCTTCCAGTTCCAGATCGGCACGGGCTTCTGACGCCCTTCGTTACAACTCTTGAAGGCACGGGCTAAGTGAAATGTCGTGCCTTCGCCGGCGGCGCTGTAAAATGGCGCCGCTTCAGTCCTCCCCCGCCGCTCTCGCAGCGTCGGGCGGACTTGGGTTTCTTAGTGAGTAAAGGTATTACATGTTCAAGAAGGCTTTGATTGTTGCGGCGGCTGCCGCGGCCATGACGGCGTCCGTCGCCGCCGACACCAAAGTGGGCGTTGTGAATCCCGCCCGCATTCTGTCGGAGTCCGCGCCTGCGGTGGCGGCTCAGAACAAGTTGAAGAGCTATTTCAAGAGCCGCGAAGATGAACTCACCCGCCGCATCCGCACCTTCAAGGACAAGGCGTCGAAGTTCGAAAAGGACAGCGCTGCGATGACGGAGACGCAGCGCTTGAACAAGCGCCGCGACCTTGCCGAAGAGGAGCGCGAGATTTCCCGCATGCAGCGCGCCCTGGTGGAAGAGCGCAACCAGCGTTCTCAGGAAGAGAGCCAGATCATTCTCTCTCGCGCCAACCGCATCATTCAGGACATCGCGAAGTCGCAGAACTACGATCTGATTCTTCAGGAAGCTGTGTGGGCGAGCCCCAAGGCGGACCTCACCGATCAGGTCATCAAGCGCCTTAATGCGCCCACGAAGTAACAGCTCGAAAATTTGCCACTGGGACGGTTGCGGCCGTCCCTTTTCGTGTCAGCTCCCCGTACGTCAACTTAAAGCGAGAATTCACCATGACCGTTTCCGTTCAGCACCTGATCGATGAAATCACCCGCCGCTCCGCGGGACGCCTTCTGAGCACGCCTCTTGCGGGGGCGCAGATGAAGTCCGTGACTCGCTTTGCGACGCTCGAGCACGCCGACGAAACGCATGTGGCGTTTCTCGCGCAGGCGAAGTACCGCGACGCGGCGAAGGCTTCTAAGGCGGGCGTGCTCGTTTTGACGGAAAACGATGTGAAGGCGATGTGGCCCGAAGGCGCGCCGGAGGATCGGGCGCTTGTGGTGACGAAGAATCCCTACGCGTGGTTTGCCTGGGCGCTGCAGGTCTTTACGGCGGGCGCCGAGCCCGCGGGCCGCATTGATCCCAAGGCGACGGTGGAGGAGGGGGCGAAGGTTGCACCCTCGGCCATCATCGAGGCGGGCGCCTTCGTGGGCCGCGGCGCCGTGATTGGCGAGCGCACGCGGCTTTTCCCGGGCGCCTACGTGGGCGCGGGCACGACGGTGGGTGAAGACACGATCCTCTATCCCAACGCTGTTGTCTACCACGGCTGTCAGATCGGCAGCCGCGTGATTCTTCACTCGGGCTGCGTCATCGGCGCCGACGGCTTTGGCTTTGCGCCCTTTGCAGGCGAATGGGTCAAAATCCCGCAGGTGGGCGGCGTCACGATTTGTGATGACGTGGAAGTGGGCGCGAGCACCACGATTGACCGCGGCGCAATTGAAAACACGGTGGTCGGCAAGGGCACGAAGCTCGACAACCAGATTCAGCTCGGGCACAACGACTGCATCGGCGAACACACCGTCATGGCGGCCTGCACGGGCGTGGCGGGTTCAACTGAAATCGGCAGCCACTGCATGGTGGGGGGCGCCGCAAACATCAACGGTCACATTCGCATTCCGGACATGAGCGAAGTGGGGCCGGCGACGTCCATCATGCACTGGCAGGAAGGCGTGAAGCAGATGATCGGCATCTACCCCGCGCAGGATCGCCGCAGCTTTGAGCGCACGGCGGTTCTTCTGATGCGTCTGGGCGACATGAGAAAGCGCGTGCAGGCGCTCGAATCTGAGCTTGATAAAATTAAAAAGCGGTAAGTGCTGGGGGGAGGATGCGGTGAAGGCGAAGCATCCTGTCATGACGGGTGAGTGGTAAACGAAAGGGGACGGCATCGTGATGAAAGTGGACCTCATAGAGAAGCTTCCAACCAGCGTGTCTTCTTTCAACACGCTGCGAAAAAAGGGGATGATTTATGTGGATAAAACGGAAATCATCCATTCCATTGCTTCGTTGACAAAGAAATTTTTTCTGGCACGTCCACGTCGTTTTGGCAAATCGCTTCTGATATCGACCTTTGAATCTTTGTTTCGTTCGGGGGTGCAGCATTTCCAGGGGCTGCGGATTGAAAAGCTTTGGCGGGAGAAGGAAAAATTCACTGTCATCAAGCTGGACTTTTCAGAAGCCAAGAATTTCTGCACTATTGAAGACTTTCGATCGATGTTTGCCGGTGTGCTCTGGCAAAGCTTTACCTCAGAAGGATTCCATTACGACCCTCATTTGCCGATCTCGCTCGTGGAGCAGATATCAGGCTGGCTCCGTCAGCAGCGTGGGGCGTCTGTCGTCCTGTTGATCGATGAATACGACGCGCCGTTGACGGCCGTGCTGGGGGACGAAGCGCTCTTTACGAAAGTGCGCATGGAAATGGCGAAGTTTTTTGCGATCGTCAAGGCCAATGACGGGGTGTTCCGGTTCTTTTTCATGACGGGCATCACCAAGTTTCGGCAGACTGGCATTTTTTCAGAGCTCAACCATCTCACCGATCTGACACTTGATCGAAACTACGCAGCGTTGCTGGGCTATACGCGATCTGAAATTGATCAGTATTTTTCTGAATATGTCCAAGCAGCGGCTCAAGCGCTAGGGTGCTCGAGAGCGGAAGTCGTCGACGGCTTGACGCAAAACTACGACGGCTTCTGCTTCGATGAGACGGCGCAAGAGCATGTTTACAACCCGTGGTCCGTGCTTAACTTCTTCACAGCGCCGGAACGCGGGTATGAAAACTACTGGATTGAGTCTGGCGGCGTGATTACGCTGCTCCTGCAGTACATCAAGACGCATACGCTCAAGAATCCGGCGGACTATCAGAAAGAAAAGATCATCCCGAAGGCAGTGTTGAAGGCTTCGGCGGATCAGAAGCATGTGTCGGATTTGGCATTGCTTACTCAGACGGGCTATTTGACAATCAAGGAAACACGCAACGACGTTTTTCAGGTCGGTTACCCGAACAAGGAAGTGGCGGATGCCATGGCGCAACTCTACTATGAGTTGCTGCTGGGAGGAAAGACTTTGGACGAGGTCGGCGTCGGCGGACTTGGGACGCTGTTGTGGAATGGTGTCGCAGCGGAGGTTGTGGCTGACTTCAATCGACTGACGCTGTCGCTGGACTATTCGCATTACCCGGTAAAAGATGAGTATTGCTGCCGTGGCTTTGTGCAGGCGATTTTGCATGGAGCGCGGTGCACGCCTCGCATAGAAGTGCATAACGCTTTCGGTCGCTCTGATTTGGAATTGGATGCAGGACGCAGGCATTGGGTTTTTGAATTCAAGTTCTTGCCTGCTTCAATGAAATCGCAAAAGCGAGAGGCTGCCAAGCTTCTGAAAGAAGCGGAAGATCAGATCAGGGATCGACGCTACGGGGTTGCCGCAACAGACAGCCGTCGTGAACTCGTCCGTCTGGCGTTGGTATTTTCAGAAAGGGAGCGGTGCTTCACCGAGTGGAAGCGCTTGGAATAACGGCACGGAAATTCCGGGCGGCGCGCTGAGGAAACTTTTCCACAGATCGCCGTTTTGGCGTGGAAAGGCGAGAAGCCCTCGAATCGATGCCTGAACTAGCTGAAAACACGAGGATCTTTGTGATTGTCCTGAGCTTTTCATCGATCGGTGGAAAAGAGGCGCAATTCCTGTCAGACCAATGATGACGGGGCCTCGCAGGTGTTTTTGGCAAAGAGCGGCGACACTGGAGATGCCAGTTTTCCACAAATTCTGTGCACAAGTGGCATGATCTTTGCGAAGCGCTCTGAATTGTCAGGATTTTTCTTTTGTGCCTATTTTTTAAGCACAAAAGGCCGGACCTGAAAAGCACGCTGGATCGGCGTCGAAACGGCCTCGGACGCCCTCGTTCAAAGCGAGACTCGCCCGGACGGATGACGGGACGCAAAAATTGAAAGTGCAGGCGCCGGGCGGGTTAAGATACGGCTTGTACTCAATTTCGAGGGCGAGCGGGCGGCAGCGCGCTTGCCTGCTCGGGCGCCGGACGCGCGGTCTGACGCCTCTTTTGTGGATTCATCATGCAGCAGACGATCAACGAAATCATGCGGTTGCTTCCGCACCGCTTTCCGTTTCTTCTGATTGACCGCATCCTTGAGGTCAGCGAAGACAAGACGACATGCAAGGTTCTGAAGAACGTGACGGCGAACGAGCCGCAGTTCACAGGGCATTTTCCCAACTACCCCGTGATGCCGGGCGTGCTTCTTATTGAAGCCATGGCGCAGGCCTGCGCGGTGCTCGCCATTGCGCGCTTGACCGAAGAAGAGAAAAAGGAGAAGGCTCTCTTTTTCTTTGCCGGGATCGACGGCGCGCGCTTCAAGCGCGTGGTGATTCCGGGCGATCAGGTCATCTTTGACTGCAAGTACGTGAAGGACCGCGCCGGGATCGGCTGGTACGAGGCGGTCGCGACCGTGGACGGCGCCGTCGCTTGCCAGGCGAAGCTCATGTGCGCCCGCCGTCCGGTGGAAGACTGAGCATTCAGAGAAGCCTTCCGGCCGGGCCCTGTCGGCCGCCCTAAGTCAATACGAACAACAAGAACGAGAAGAACTATGCCTCAGATCCATCCTTTGAGCTTGGTTGATCCGAAAGCGGAGCTTGCGGACGACGTCGTCGTCGGTCCCTTCTGCATTGTTGAAGGCAAGGTGAAGATCGGCGCCGGCACGGTGCTGATGAGCCACGTCACCGTGCGCGGCCGCACGGTGATCGGCAAGAGCAACCGCATCTTTCAGGGCGCCGCCGTCGGCTGCGAGCCGCAGGACAAGAAGTACGCCGGCGAAGACACGGCGCTCGTGATTGGCGACAACAACGTCATTCGCGAGAACTGCACGATTTCGATCGGCACGGTGCAGGATCACGGCATCACGCGCATCGGCTCGGGCAACCTTCTGATGGCGAACGTTCACATCGCGCACGACTGCACGGTGGGCGACAACACCATCATCGCCAACAACGTGGCGATTGCGGGCCACTGCACGATTGAAGACAACGTCGTGATCGGCGGCCAGGCGGGCATGCACCAGTTCACGCGCGTGGGGTGCCGCGCCATGGTGGCGGGCGCTTCAGGCGTCTTGCGCGACGTGCCGCCCTATGTGATTTGCTCCGGGTACCCGGCGGCGCCTCATGGCCTGAACCTCGTGGGCCTGCGCCGCGCGGGCTTCTCTAACGACCTGCTGCGCCAGCTGAAGGACTGCTACCACGCCGTTTACCGCGAGGGGAACCTCGTTGCGGATGCGGTAAGCGAGATGAACGCCATTTTCGAAGCGGCGCCTGAGGAGGCGAAGGCCCACATCGCGCATTTCCGCGACTTCGTTTCGGAAAGCCCCCGCGGCATCATTCGCTGACAGACGCATGACGACCGATCTCACCGTGAAGCCCCGTGTGGTGTCGCGCTCGCCCTCAAGCGGCGCGGCATGGCTTGCGGGCGAGGCGAGCGGCGACTATCTCGCGAGCCTTGTCCTTCCCGCCTTGGAAGCGCGCATGGGGGGCGCCCTGCAGTTTGGCGTCGGAGGCGAGAAGATGCTCGCCGCCGGCCTTTTCCCGTGGTACTCGAGCGAGCGGCTCGCGGTGCGCGGGTACGTCGAGGTGTTAAAGAAGCTGCCCGGGCTCTTGTGGCTCAGAAACCGGATGATAAGCCGCCTCACGACGCTGCATCCGCGCGTCTTCATCGGCGTGGACGCTCCGGACTTCAATCTCGGAATCGAAATGAAGCTGCGCCGCGAGGGCATTCCCGTGGTGCACTTCGTGTCGCCCTCCATCTGGGCGTGGCGCCCCGAGCGCATTGAGACGATTCGCAAGGCGGTGGACCACATGCTCCTCGTCTTCCCCTTTGAAGAGGCCATCTACCAAAAGGCGGGGATCCCGGCGACTTACATCGGGCACCCCCTGGCGGGCATCATTCCGATGACGCCCGATCCCCTCACGGCGCGGGCGGAACTGGGCATTGACGCGAGGGGCGAGCCTCTCATTGCGGTGCTTCCGGGCTCGCGCGTGGATGAAGTGAAGGGCTGCGGCCCGATCTTCTTCAAGGCGTGCGTGTGCATGGTGAAGCGCTTGAAGGCGGGGTTCTTCGTGATCCCTGCGATGGACGAGACGCGTCGCGGGCAGATTGAGAAGGTGATCGAGGGGTATCCGGAATTAAAGGGCCGCGTCAAGGTGGTGACGGGGCGGAGCCACAAGGTGCTCGAAGCCGCCGACGGCGTGATGGTTGCGTCGGGAACGGCTGCTTTGGAAGCGGCGCTCTTTAAGAAGCCCATGGTCGTGGGCTACGTGATGCCGGGGCTCACCGCGCTTCTCATGAAAAAGAAGGGGCTTATTCCGTACGTGAGCCTGCCCAATATTCTCTCGGGCCGCATCGTCGTGCCCGAATTTCTGCAGTATTTCTGCCAGCCTGACGCGCTTGCCGCGCGCTTGATTGACGAAATGGCGCCCGGGCGCCGCGCCGAGCTCGAGACGCTCTTCACCGACATGCACAAGTCGCTCCTGCGACCCACGGCGGACCTTGCCGTGAACGCCATCCTCGGCGTGATGAAGTAGTACGGCAGAAGGAGAGACGCGGGCGGACGGGCCCGCTAGAATCGGAGCCCATTCCCACAAAAAAGCCGTCCTCGTTGCCCATGCCTGAAACGGTCATTCCCATTGCGCCGGCCTCTTTTGAGAGCCGCCGTGCAGAAATTCTGTCGCTTCCTGTTCCCGTGACGGGTCCCGTGAGGGAGGAAAACGGCCGCATTCTCGACGCCCGCGGCCGCCCCTTGCGCGACCTGCGCATCTCGGTTACTGATCATTGCAACTTCCGTTGCCGCTATTGCATGCCCAAGGAGAAGTTCGGGACGCGGCACAAGTTCCTGGCGCATACGGAGCTCTTGAACTTTAATGAGATCGTTCGCGTCGCAAAGGCCTTTGCGCGTCTCGGGATTGAGAAAGTGCGCTTGACGGGCGGGGAGCCCCTCCTGCGGCGCCACATCGAAGAGCTTGTTGCGCTCTTAAAGGGCATTGAAACCCATGCGGGCAAGCCCCTTGAAGTGGCGATGACGACGAACGCCTCCATTCTGGCAAGGAAGGCGCGCGACTTGAAGGCGGCGGGGCTTGATCGCGTGACGGTGAGTCTGGACGCCTTGACCGAAGATCTTTTTCAGTCGATCAATGATGTGGGCTTCAAGGCCGCGGACGTGTTGGCGGGGATCGAGACCGCGCAGGCCGAAGGGCTGCCCGTCAAAGTGAATACGGTCGTGAAGCGCGGCATGAACGAAGGGGAGATCCTCCCTCTGGCCTCGCGCTTTCGAAATACGGGCATCACGCTTCGATTCATCGAATACATGGACGCCGGCACGGCCAACGGCTGGCGCATGGACGACGTGGTGGCGACGTCCGAGATCGTGAAGACCATCAACGACGCGTGGCCCGTGGCGCCCTCCGAATCGGACTACCGCGGCGAAGTCGCCGAGCGCTGGCACTATCTGGACGGCGCGGGCGAGGTGGGCTTCATCAGCTCGGTGACGCAGGCCTTCTGCCGCGACTGCACGAGAGCGAGGCTTTCCGTGGAAGGCGGGCTTTTCTTGTGTCTCTTTGCGGATCGAGGCTACGACATCCGCACCATGCTCCGAGGCGGCGCCACGGACTGGGAGATCAGCGAGGCGGTGGCGCGCATCTGGACGCAGCGCGACAACCACTATTCAGAAATCCGCTCGGAGGCCACCGCGAGGCGCGACCGCATTGAGATGCAGTACATCGGCGGCTGAGCCTTTTTGCCGACCGAAAAGAAAACGCCCGGCAGACCGTGAAGGCCTCCGGGCGTTTTCTTTCACAAGGCGTGAAGATTACTTCAGCAGCGGAGCGACGAGCTCGGCTTCATGCTGCAGTTCTTCCACGGTCTTCGTGAGGCGCTCCTGGCTTTCGCCCGAAAATTCCACGCCCTTCACGATTTCATACGTGCCGTCGCCCTTGCAGATGCAGGGGACGCCGCACATCAGGCCTTCGGGGATGCCGTAGTCGCCCTGGCTCGGAACGGCCATGGAGACCCATTCGCCCTGGGAGCCGAGGAACCAGTCGTGCATGTGGTCGATCGCCGCCGAGCCGGCCGAAGCTGCGGAGCTAGCGCCGCGGGCCTCGATGATGGCGCTGCCGCGCTTGGAGACGGTCGGGATGAAGTAGTCGTGGTACCAGGCGTCGTCCACGAGGCTGGTTGCCTTCGCGCCGTCGATCATCGTCGCGCGGATGTCCGGGTACATGGTGTTGGAGTGGTTGCCCCAGATCGCCATCTGGTGCATGGTGGAGACGGGCTTGCCGGTCTTGGTCGCGAGCTGCGAGAGGGCGCGGTTGTGGTCAAGGCGCACCATCGCGGAGAAGCACGTGGGATCGAGATCCGGCGCCGACTTCATTGCGATGTAGGCGTTCGTGTTGCAGGGGTTCCCGACGACGAGCACCTTCACATTGCGAGCGGCGACTTCGTTCAAGGCGCGGCCCTGAACGGTGAAGATCTGGCCGTTGGCGGAGAGGAGCTCGCTGCGGTCCATCCCCTTCGTGCGCGGACGGGCGCCGATGAGAAGCGCTGCTTCTGCGTCGCGGAAGGCGACCATGGGATCAGAAGACGAGATCATGTCCGTCAAAAGCGGGAAGGCGCAGTCGGCGAGCTCCATCATCACGCCTTTCATGCGCTGGGCGCTTTCCGGGGTGTCGCGTTCGAGCAGCTGCAGAATCACCGGCTGATCGGGGCCGAGCATGTCGCCCGCGGCAATGCGGAAAAGAATCGAGTAGCCGATCTGGCCCGCAGGGCCGGTAACAGCAACGCGAATGGGTTTTTTCATAGTTTGGATCCCTTGTCTTGTTGGAAAGACGCTGGCTTGAGCTCGGGGCGAGCTTTGGGGCTGGCGCCTTTGTTTTCAACCGGATCAGGCCGGCCGAAGGTCGCGCGAAAAAAACGTCAGCGGCGTCAGGGCCGCTCGCTTTGCCGCGCTGTGTTTAGTTACGCCGGGCGCCTCGCATAAGGGGCGCTGCGGCACCATTTTCGCACAGCAAAAAGGCGAAATAAAATCACGCAAGGTTATCTTTTCATAACCTGAAGTTGCCCGACCGCGGGCCGCTTGTGGTGACAAGCAAAGACGCTCGGCAGGGATTCCGGAAAACTTGGATAAAGTCTTCCGGCAGGGCCGTTTATTTTAGTCCTGTGCGATGGCGCAAAGCACCGCAACAGTGCAAGCCCTGACGTTGAAGCGCATCCTAAAAGCCGGTTTATAGCTTTCATCCTATATCCGGTTCGGACAAGAAAACGCCCGCCGCTGCGGGCGGGCGAAGCAGCAAGAGGCGCTTATCAGTTCGTCGTGATCTTTTCAAGGTGCAGCTTGGCGATGATCGTGGCGGCGATCTCCTCAATTGACTTCGTGGTGGAGTTGAGCCACTCGATGCCGTGCGCCTTCATGAGATTTTCCGCGGCGGCGATTTCTTCGCGGCAGTTTTCAATCGATGCGTAGCGCGAGCCCGGCCGGCGCTCATTGCGGATCTCGGAAAGGCGCTCGGGCTTGATGGAAAGTCCGAAAAGCTTGTCGCGAAGGCCTTCCAAGACGGGCGGCAGCTCGCCGCGATCAAAGTCTTCGGGGATGAGAGGGTAGTTCGCGACCTTGATCCCGAACTGCATCGCCAGAAAGAGGCTTGTCGGGGTCTTCCCCGAGCGGGAGACACCGACGAGGATCACTTCGGCCTGATCGAGCCCGCGGTTTGTCTGGCCGTCGTCGTGCGTCAGGGTGTAGTCGATCGCGGCGATGCGCTTGTTGTAGCGCTCCTCGTTGCGGATCTTGTGCGTGGCGCCCACGGTGTGGTTGCTCTTTAAGCCCAGCTCGCGCTCCAGGGGCCCCACGAACGAGCGAAAGAGCTCCACCTGAAAGCCTGGCGCCGCCTGCATGAACGCCTTGGAAATGTCCGGATCCACGAACGTGGAGAAGACGAGAGGACGCACGCCCGTCTTCTCCATCACCTTCTGGATGCGCTGGGCGACCTGCCGGGCCTTTTCCGGCGAATCGATGAAGGGGATGCGCTGCTGGTCATAGACCAGATCGGGGAACTGGGTCATGACGGAATGCGCGAGGGTTTCCGCCGTGATGGCCGTGCCGTCGCTCACGATGAAGACGGGACGCCAGTTTTTGTCGTGCTGCTCGATGTCGGACATAGTGCCTGCCGCAGAAATTATGAGGGAGAAACATTGAATTTTAGTGACGGCCGCGCCGTTTCGTGAAGCGGCGGTGAAATCCGTGGCGAAAACATTCGCGTTTATCCCAGTATTTTTGGAAAGCCCTCTAAAGAAAGCCCCGCGGCGGCGCGAAGTAGCTTAGACTAGCGTTGATTTTTGGAAACAAGCCGGTCTGACAGGCCGGCTTTCGGTGTTTCTGACAGAGGAAGCGCCGCTTTCACTCCCTTTTCGTTTCATTGAACGAGGATCAAATGGTTCAAGGCCGTTACGTTTTTCCCTTCAGCCAGCTGCGCATGACCGACGTTGACCGCGTTGGCGGCAAGAATGCGTCTCTGGGCGAACTTCTCAGCCAGCTTACGTCGGCGGGCATCCGCGTGCCGGACGGCTTTGCGACGACGGCTGAAGCGTTCCGACTCTTCATCAAGGAAAGCGGCCTGGAAGAGCGCATCGCCCAGCGCCTTGCCGGACTCGACGTTGAAGACGTCAAGGCGCTCGCGGAAGCCGGCGCCGACATCCGCCGCTGGGTGGAGGAGGCGCCCTTCCCCGCCGAGCTCGAAAAGGAGATCCGCGAGTTCTATGACTGGCTCAAGGACGGCCAGGAGGAAATCTCCGTCGCCGTGCGCTCTTCCGCGACCGCGGAAGATCTTCCCGACGCCTCCTTTGCGGGCCAGCAGGAAACCTATCTCAATGTGGTGGGCATCGATCAGGTCCTCGCCCGCATGAAGGAAGTGTTCGCGTCGCTTTACAATGACCGCGCCATCAGCTACCGCGTCCACAAGGGCTTCACGCACATGGAAGTGGCATTGTCCGCCGGCGTGCAGCGCATGTGCCGCTCCGACAAGGGCGCCGCGGGCGTGATGTTCACGCTCGACACCGAAAGCGGCTTTGATCAGGTCGTCTTCGTGACGGCGAGCTACGGCCTCGGCGAGACCGTGGTGCAGGGCGCCGTGAACCCCGACGAATTCTTCGTCTTCAAGCCCACGCTCGCCGCGGGCAAGTATCCGATCGTGCGCCGCAATCTGGGCAGCAAGCTGATCAAGATGGAGTTCGATCCGGACAAGGCCTCCGGCCGCTCCGTGCGCACCGTGGACGTCGATCCGGAAGACCGCCGCCAGTTTGCGATCACCGACGAAGACGTGATCGAGCTCGCGAAGTTTGCCACCATCATCGAGAAGCACTACGGCCGTCCCATGGACATTGAATGGGGCAAGGACGGCATCGACGGCAAGATCTACATTCTGCAGGCCCGTCCTGAAACGGTGAAGAGCCGTCAGGCGACGAGCGACGTGCAGCAGAAGTTCTCCTTGAAGACGAAGGGCAAGGTGCTCGCTGAAGGCCGCGCCATCGGCCAGAAGA
The DNA here is from genome assembly GCA_963647785.1 of Acutalibacteraceae bacterium. GTDB lineage: Bacteria > Pseudomonadota > Gammaproteobacteria > Burkholderiales > Burkholderiaceae_F > Duodenibacillus. The sequence continues at coordinate 20,176 of CAVJBF010000007.1, read as the reverse complement.
TCGGCGCGGGCCCCGTGCGCATCGTGGCTGACGCTTCCGAAATGGACCGCGTTCAAAAGGGCGACGTGCTCGTCACCGACATGACCGACCCCAACTGGGAGCCGGTGATGAAGAAGGCGAGCGCCATCGTCACGAACCGCGGCGGCCGCACCTGCCACGCCGCCATCATCGCGCGTGAGCTGGGCATCCCCGCTGTCGTCGGCTGCGGCGACGCCACCGACTGCCTCGAAGAGAACACGCCGGTCACCGTGAGTTGCGCTGAAGGCGACACGGGCCATATCTACAGCGGCATTCAGGACTTCACGGTGGAGGAAGTCCGCCGCGGCGCTTTGCCCGAAGTGCCCGTGAAGATCATGATGAACATCGGCAATCCGCAGCTCGCGTTTGACTTCTGCCAGATTCCGAACAAGGGCGTGGGGCTTGCTCGCCTTGAATTCATCATCAACAACAACATTGGCGTGCACCCGAAGCTCTGCCTCGAGTACCCGAACATTCCGAGCGAGATGCGCGACAAGCTGGACCGCATCACCGCGGGCTACAAGGATCCTGTTGACTTCTACGTGAGCAAGATCGCCGAAGGCGTTGCAACCATCGCCTGCGCCTTCTACCCGAAGAAGGTGATCGTGCGCATGTCTGACTTCAAGAGCAACGAGTACCGCAAGCTCACGGGCGGCGCCCTTTATGAGCCGGGCGAAGAAAACCCGATGCTGGGCTTCCGCGGCGCTTCGCGCTACATTGCTCACAGCTTTGCGGACTGCTTTGAGCTCGAATGCCGCGCCATGAAGCGCGTGCGCGATGAGATGGGGCTCACCAACGTCGAGCTGATGCTCCCCTTCGTGCGCACCATCAACGAAATCGAGCAGTGTGTTGCAGTGCTCGAAAAGAACGGTCTCAAGCGCGGTGAAAACGGCCTTCGCCTCAACATGATGTGCGAGATTCCGTCCAACGCCCTGCTCGCTGACGAGTTCCTCAACTACGTTGACGGCTTCTCCATCGGCTCCAATGACTTGACGCAGCTCACGCTGGGGCTTGACCGAGACTCCGGCCTCGTCGCTCAGAGCTTTGATGAACGCAACGCCGCGGTGAAGAAGCTCCTTTCGATGGCGATCAAGGCCTGCCGCGCTCGCGGCAAGTACGTCGGCATCTGCGGCCAGGGGCCCTCGGACCACGCTGACTTTGCTGCCTGGCTCATGGAGGAGGGGATCGAGTCCATCTCGCTCAATCCCGACACCGTGGCCGATACGTGGCGCAAGCTCGCGAAGATTGCGGCTGAGAAGTAATCTCTCGTTGAGTTGACCTGAACCCGGCCTGTGCGGACGTGCAGCGCCGGGTTTTCTTTGAGGAGAGAAGGGTGTCGGAAATTCGCAGCGAAGACGTGGATCGCGTGATGCAGGCGCTGCCGCCGCAGGCGAGAATTGCCTTGGACGTGCTGTCGGAATCGCAGAACCGGCCGGTGGAGGACGTTCTGCGCGATGAGATCGCCAAGTACATCGAGGGGCGCCTGCCGGCCGTTGACATCGAAGGCGCCATGTCCGCCCTCAAGGCGACGGCCTATCAGGCGGGCTACCTCATCGGCCGCCTGCGCCGCTTCTCGCGCGAGTTCGGTGCAGACGACGAGTAGGCCTCAGGCTTCGAGCCTGACGGCGGCGTCCCAGAGCGCCGCCTCCATCTTCACGGACTTCCTGAACGCCGCGGTCGCGCGCTGCCGGCTCTTCGGATTTAATGCAACGAGCCGGTCGGCGAGGGCGACCGCTTTTTCTACGGTGGCGTCATAGGCGGGATCTCCGTAGCTCGCGAGCCACGAGGCGTATGGCGAGTCTGCGCGGCGTTGCTTGGCGACAAAACGCCCTGCTTCGCCGTACACCCAGAAGCAGGGCAGGAGCGCCGCCCATGCGACGGGGAGCGAAGCGCTTGTCGCCGCTTCATTTTCCCACTCGACATAGGCGCGCGTCGTCGGACGCAGCGGCTCGAACGAGGTCGTGTCACGCCCCTCTGAGAATTCCTTGATCACGTTTTTGGTCCACGCGTCCGTCGCCGCCGTATCGGCGGCCCAGGCTTCAAGCTGGCGGCGGTTGGCGGAGTCCTTCATGCGGGCGGCGAGCGTCCTGAGGCTGCGCTCATACCCCGCGAGATAGTGCCGGTTCTGGCACTGGTACCAGAGGAAGCACTTGCGCTTCAGGGTTCCGTCGATCAGCCCGGTGATGAAAGGGTGGCGGCAGAGCGCTTCAATGGCACCCTGTGCTTCGGGAAAAGCGTCTTCGTGCCAGAGCACATAGCCATGAACCGGAAGTGTGGCGCAGGCGCCAATGGCCGCAGCGGCGGAAAGAAGAAGACGACGGGACGTCATGGCATGCATCCTACAGGAACGGGCTCACAAAGATGCCGACCATGAGCAACGGCACGTTGTAGACGATGAAGGTCGGAACGCACGTGTCCCAGATGTGGTTGTGCTGGCCGTCGGCGTTCAAGCCGCTCGTGGGCCCCAGCGTGCTGTCTGAAGCCGGGGAGCCCGCGTCGCCCAGAGCGCCCGCCACGGTCATGAGGAGAATTGTGGCGGCCGGCGAAAAGCCCACCGCAGAGCAAAGCGGCACATAGATCACGGCGAGAATCGGCACGGTGCCGAAGCTGGTGCCGATGCCCATTGTGACGAGCAGACCGATGAGCGTGATGATGACCGCGGCGCCCCACTGGCTCGAGCCGATCAAGGGAACGACGCTTTCAATCAACTGCGGCACGGCGCCGGTTTCTTTGAGAATGTTGGCGTAGCCGCCGGCAATCAGCATCACGAAGGCGATGAAGCCCATCATGGAGATGCCGCCCGAGATGTGTTCGTCCATCTTGGAGAAGGCGAAGGCGCCGCCCGCAAACATCACGATGAGTCCGATGAGCGCCGCCAGCGGCAGCGATTCAAGGCAGAGCTGCACGGCGACGGCGGCGGCGATCGCCGCGAGCGTCACGGCGTGCTTCTTGTTGAAGCGAACGGTTTCCTGCGCGGCGCAGGCGCCGATGATGGGCTTCTCTTCGTAGTGACGAGGCTTTCGGTAAAGCACGAAGACGGAGAAGAGAAGCCCTGCGAGCATCGCAAGGCCTGCAATCCACGCAACGCCCGCGACGTCAGAGACAGTGGTCGCAAGGCCGTTCGTCGTGAGGCTGTCGGCGACGATCCCCTGAAAGATGAGGCCAAAGCCCACGGGGAGCGTGATGTAAGGCGCGGTGAGGCCGAACCCCAGTGCGCACGCGGCGGCGCGGCGATCGAGCTGCATCGCGTTCATGAGCTTCAAAAGCGGCGGGATCAGCAGCGGGATGAACGCGATGTGCACGGGCACGACATTCTGCGACAGGCAGGCGATGAAGGCGAGCACGAGGCAGAAGGGAATGGGGCGACGGCCGAGATGCTTCGAAAGCCATGACACGAGCATTTGCATGAGCCCGGTGTTGGCGATCGCGATGGCGAAGGTGCCGAGCAGGATGTAGGAAAGGGCTGTTGTCGCGTTCGTTGAAAAGCCTGCGGTGAGCAGGTCCATGGACTTTGTGAGGCCGACGCCGCCTGCGACGCCCGCGGCGACGGCGGCAAGCAAGAGCGCAAGAAGCACGTTGACGCGCGCTAGGCACAGGGCGCAGAGCAGGATGACGGAGAGGACGATGGGGTTGATGAGTATTGACACGTGAGAACCTGACAAAGGTAAAATAAACGGGTCTAAGCGAGATTATGGCACGGCAGTCCTGAAAAAGTGATCAAGGAAGTGAAGCCCGCTTGTTTGGAGGCGACAGTAGTTGACGCAACCTTTTCACATGATTGAAAGATCTTTAGTGAGAATTTGGAAATGATACGAAGAAAACAGGTGAAGTTAACAAATGTCACTGTGGTGAAAACGGCGGAGGAGTGCCCTGCCAAGACGCGACAGCAGGGAGAGCAGGTGTTGCTGGGGCGTTCGGTTTATGAGCATTGCGCCATTGTGGGGGCGGTGGCGCGCGCGTTGATTGAGCAGTTTCCGCAGGCGCTTCGCTCGCTTTTTCCGCCAGGATGCGTGGCACTGGCTGCTTGTCATGATGTGGGCAAGCTGACGCCGGCCTTTTTCGTTCGTCTATGTTTGGCAGCGGGCATGGATTCGCCGGAAATGCATGCGCTTTGCAAGGAGGCGGGACTCCGATGCAGTTCGAGACAGCTTTCGGAGGATGAAAATGGCTGGGGAGGTCATCCGGGGGTCAGTTTTCTGACGCTTTCTGCTCTGTCAGTGCCTCAGGAGACAGCTTGGGTTGCAGGGGCGCACCATGGGTGCTGCCCCAAGGCGGTGTTCTTGTGTTCTGCGACTGCCCGTGCTTTGGGCGGCCCGGACTGGCAGATGCAGCGAGAGAAGCTTGTTCGATCGCTCGAGGCGCTGCATGGGGAAGCGCTTCCGGGCAAGCTGTCTTTGTATCAGAGCTGGCTTGCCGCAGGCTTGACAACCGTGGCCGATTGGATTGGGTCTGGCAGTCTTTTTGATGATCCAGACAAGCCGTGGGATGCACTGATTGAACCGGCTGTTCACAGCTGCGGCTTCTCTTCACTGCAAGTGACGAAGGGACAGACTTTCGGCGATTTGTTTCACTCACCTCAGGGGGATGCCTTCGTGCCCAATGAAACGCAGGAGGTGCTGGCGGCAGCGGTTGATGGGCCAGGCGTCTACGTAGTGGAGGCTCCGATGGGACTTGGCAAGACCGAGGCGGCGTTTTTCGCGGCCTATCAGGTCCTGCAGAAAGGTCAGGCTCGCGGTGTTTATTTTGCTCTGCCGACACAATTGACGGCTAATAAAATTTATGAGCGTTTTGTAGAATTTGTGTCCGAAATCGATCGTGAGTCTGCAGCACCGCGGCTGTTGCACGCCAAGGCGGATGATTTTTTGGATCGGCTGACGCTGGAGACGCCGGAGATGTCGCCGGGCGGAGCGTGGTTTTCTTACAAGAAGCGAGGGCTGCTGGCCCCGTTTGCCGTGGGGACGCTGGACCAGGCGCTTCTGGCTGTGATGGCGGTGCGACACAACTTTGTTCGCGTATTTGGACTTGCTGGCAAAGTGGTCATCATCGACGAGGTTCACAGCTACGACGCCTATACGAACGGATTGCTGCTTCAATTGCTGCAATTGCTGAGGTCTCTGCACTGCATTGTGATCATCCTTTCGGCGACTTTGACAGAAAAAGCCCGAAGTCGCTTGCTGGCTGCGGCAGGGGTGGTGCCGACAGTGAGCTACCCGCAGCTGTCCATGTCTAAGTTGTCGGGGACGGTTGAAACGAGGCCGCTCAAGCCGACGGAAGACGTGCGGGTGTCCGTGGTTTTGCAAGAAGGCGACGCTGGTGAAGAGCGTGCGCTGCAGGCGGCGGTCTCGCGAGCAGAGTCTGGACAACAGGTGCTGTGGATAGAAAATGACGTCGCTTCAAGCCAGCGTATTTACCGCGTGCTTGCCGCCAGAGCATCAGATCTCAATTTCGAGTGCGGATTGATTCATTCTCGATTTACGGCGAGAGATCGATCGAGTCACGAAGAGCACTGGGTGACGCTCTTTGGCAAGAAGGGATGGGAGGAAAGGAGAAAAGGCGGTCGAATCCTTGTAGGGACGCAGATCTTGGAGCAGAGTCTGGACATCGATGCTGATTTCATGGTGAGTCGTCTGGCGGTGATGGACATGGTATTTCAGCGGGCCGGACGACTGTGGCGTCATCGCCAGGCGCCCCGGCCGCAAGGAGCGAAGCGGGAGCTCTGGCTTCTAGCGCCAGCACTGGAAGAGGCGTGCAAGAACGCGCGCAGCGCATTAAAGGCGACGGCCTGGGTTTATGCGCCGTACTACCTTTGCCGGACGCTTGAGGTGCTTCAGGGAAAAACGGAGCTGGTCATCCCGAGGGAAATCCCGGCACTTCTCGAGAAGGTTTACGCCGATCGCGAGGAGAGTGGAAGCTTTGCAGACATGAAAAATGAGCTTCTCAACGGCAACAAAATGCTGCATCTTCGGGGAGTTCGCGATATGGAAAGACTGGCGCATGCACAATTGGCAACGGTCTTTTCTGACATGACCTCAGATGATGAAACGCCGGCGACGCGCCTCATCGAGCAGCCGATGGCAGAACTGCTGATCGTGCGCAGTGTCACGCTGGATGCCCAAATTGAGGAGACGGTGATTGAACTCGCGGACGAGACGATGGTGCGGTTGCCGTGGAAGAAGTCGCGGCTGGAACTGCAGACAAGAAAGCAGGCGGCTCGGCGCCTTGCCGGCAGCATGGTGAAGATGAGGGCTGACTGGGCTCAGAGTTTTGAGGCGGATGCTTCTATCGTAAGACGAACATTTTCTAATGTGTTGTACACTAATGCTGACGGTTCAGGATTTTATGTTGGTGTGATTCAGCCTGGGGGTGCCGTGGAGACGCTGTCGGGTGAGGAAACGCCTTTTAGATACTTTCAGACAACAGGATGGGAGCGACAGGAGGAAAAGCGTGAAGACTTTTAATTTGATTGATAAAGACTGGATTCCCGTGGCTGGCGTTGGCCGGGTGTCGCTGCAACGGATATTCACGGATGAGACGCTTTATCGGCTGGGTGGCTCGCCGCTGGAGAAGATTGCGCTTCTCAAGCTCTTGCAGGCGATTTCACAAGCTGCTGACACTCCGAAGGATGCGGATGTCTGGTGGCAAATGAGAAAGGATTTGAAGGGGTTCGGCGAGCGTTGCGTGGCGTACCTTGAAAAGGTGCATGACAGTTTTGATCTTTACGGCGACAAGCCGTTTCTTCAGCTGAAGGAAGTTGTTCGGGCGGTTGCGCGGCCTGTCTGCACGCTGCATCCCTTCGTGGCGTCAGGAAACAACGTCGTCTTGAGTCAGACTCAGCTTCAGCGGAACAGCGACGATGGGGATGCGGCGCTCGTGCTGCTCACTCAGATGTGCGCCGGCTTGGGCGGCAAGCGCCATGACAAGAGCGTGGTGCTGCAGCCGGGCTACGAGAAGCGGTCGGCGCATCCCGGGCCGGCAATGGAGTTTCAGGGGGCGCAGCACACGTTTTGTTTGGGTGATTCCATTTTGGAAACGGTGTGGCTCAATACCTTCACAGCCGATGACATCTCTGCGCTGAAGCAGCTTTCAGGCGGCCTCGGGGTTGCCCCTTGGGAAAGAATGCCGAAGACGGAGGATGATGACGCGGCTCGCCAGCTCAAGGAGACGCTGATGGGGCGGCTGGTGCCCATGAGTCGGTTTTGTCTTCTTGATGACGAAGGAATCCATTTGACGGAAGGCGTGGTGCATCCTGATCGAAAAGACGGTTGCTTTGACCCTTCCATGCTGGTGAAGCGTGTTTCGTCCAAAGCCGGAGAGGAACTCAAGCTGATCTGGTGCGATCCCGAAAGAAAGCCGTGGCGGGATTTGTCCGCCATCTGGAGTTTTTTGGCTGCTCAGTCATCGAGCGCTGCTGCTTGTCAGCAGGTTGCACGCTGCTGGCAAAAGCTCCATGGACGAAGTTCGCCGAGACCGATCAGCGTTTGGTCCGGGGGCTTGCGAGTTTCGAGCAACTCAGGGGAGCAGAAAACGTCTGGTCAAGATGACTTTGTTGAGTCTGAAACCAGACTCACGCCCACAGAGTCTTGGTTTGGCTGTTACAGCAAAGAGATGAAGCTCTTGATGGAAAATGTTTTCTATTTGAAGAAATCGATTGAGAGATACTTTGCGGTGCTGAGTGCGGCGCCCGGGGACGAACCCAAGGGAAAAGGCTCGCCGGAGGCTGCGGAGAAAGGAAAGACAGCAGAACGAGTTTTTTGGCAGCGTTGTGAGCCGCTTCATCAGACTTTGGTAGACGAGTGTGACGATCTCGAGAGCATGAAGGACGTCAGAAAAAAGATTGTGAGGCTTCTGGCAGACACTTTTGACGAGGCTTGTCCTCGAGAAACAGCGCGACAGCTGAGAGCTTGGGTTTGCGCTCGACCGAAATACGGCAAGTATTTATCTGAATGAGAGGTTTGTGTATGGCAGAAAAAGATTCAAGAACTGAACGCATTGTTGAGGCAATGCTCAAGCAGTCGCATGCGGATTCAGGACTGCGGGCTGCGTTGAGAATGGCGGACAATCCGGCAACGGAAAGTCGCGCATGGCCGATGCTTATTCGCTGGGGTGTGGACATTACGAAGCCTGAAAAGGAGGCTTTCTGTTTGATAGCTTCGGCGGCAGGACGTTTTTCAGTCGATATCGATGGCAAGATGACTTTGGGGCAGGTTTTGCGTCGTTGCTTTGACGGCGGATCGGACAGCCCGGCGGCGGTGTCGCGGCTGCAGCGGCTTCTGAGCTGCGACACGCTCAACGAGGCGTGTGCCGTGCTGAGACCCATGCTTCGCTTTATCCAGTCGCGGCAGCCGGATCAGCTGTGTCTTTCAAAGCTTTTGACGGATCTTCTCTTTTTCAACTCAGATCGAGGGCGCAGTCGCACGAAGGAAAAGTGGGCCATGGAGTTCTATCGCCCCGAAGGCGAAAATCAGGCGCAGGAGGCGGCATGAAGTCGAAGGGGTTTATCAGTCTGTTGACGCTGAGTCCTGCCGATTGTGTGTGGCAGCAAGTCAAGGATGCCTACAGCTGTCATCGCGTGGTCTGCCATCTTTTCGGCCTTCAGGGATTGCAGAAAGTGGGGTCGGAGTCTAGCGGCGTTCAGTGGCGTTTGATCGACGGCTCGTCGCAAGGAGTGCGCTTGCTGATTTTGTCGAACCGTCGGCCGGTGGAACCGGAATTCGGCGCGCTGGAAGTCAAGGAAGTGCCAGAAAACTTGCTCCAAGGAAGTCTTTATCGCTTCAACGTCCGCGTCAATCCTACCCGACGCCTCCGCAACGGGAAGCTGCAGGCTTTGACGAAGGAGCAGGAGATTGCCGAGTGGTTTGTTCGAAAGGCGGCTGCGGCAGGGTTTGAAACGGAAATTTGCCGGCTGGCCATTACGGGAAAAAGGGTTGAATACTTTCCGAAGGGGAGTGGTCATGTAACGATGGTTCAGGTTGATTTGTCCGGCACGCTGAAGGTGACGGATTCAACCAAGTTTTCAGAGACATTCTTTCGCGGGTTTGGGCGAGGCCGCGCCTTCGGCTGCGGGCTTATGCAAATCGTGCCGATTGGTTAATTAAACATCAAATGGAGCATTGAAAATGAATAAATATACTGGTGAAATCATTGAATTCCATATTATTCAGAGCTTTCCGGTCTCTTGCCTCAATCGGGATGATTGCGGAGCGCCGAAGTCTGCCGTCATCGGCGGGGTGCAGCGTGCACGTGTGAGCTCCCAGTGCTGGAAGCGACAGGTTCGGCTGGAAATGCATGACCTCGAAAAGACGATGGGCATTAAGCTGGGCGTGCGTACGAAGCGCGTGGCGCAGATGATGGCGGACGCCTGTCGCGAGGCAGGCGCGACTGAAGAGCAGGGGCAGGCTTGCGGGACTGTTCTGGCGAACGCTGTGGCGTCCAAGGATACGCTTTTCTTCGTCAGCCCCAAGGAGTGCCGCGCTTTTGCGGGGTATGCCAAGGAGAAGGGCTTTGTTTTGAGCCAAGACAAGGCGGTTGACAAGGACCTGAAGAAGCTTGCCAAGAAGGAGCTGGACGCGGGAGTTGATGCTCTTGACATAGCGCTTTTCGGGCGCATGGTGGCGCAGGCGCCTGAACTCAATGTGGAAGCGGCAGCGGCTTTTTCTCATGCCATTTCCACGCACAAGGTGGCTTCGGAAATCGACTTTTTCACTGCGATGGATGATTCTCCTGAGGAAGATCAGGCGGGCAGCGCTCACATGGGGACGCTGGAGTTCAATGCGGCAACTTACTACCGATACATCAGCTTGGATGTGGGGACGCTTGCGCATACGCTCGGACTTGAAGCGGATGAGGATGCTCAAACGCTGAAGAAATCCATCGAGGCGTTTATCCGTGCGCTTTTCGTTGCTGTTCCTGCCGCTCGGCAGGCGACTCAGTCAGCGGCTTGCCTTTGGGACTTTGCGCATGTCTATATTCGACATGGCCAGCGCTTGCAGGCTTCCTTTGAGGAACCGGTGCGCAGTCAGAATGGATACTCGAAGCCGAGCATTGAGCGTCTGGAAAACTACCTTAAGGCGAAGGAAAGCCTTATGGGGTCAATGTATGGAAAGAAAGCTGATTTTATCTGGGGGCTCGATCCCGCGTTTTCTATTGATGCGCTGATTGACAGTGTGAAGGAGGCTTTATGAAGTCTCTGCTACTGTGGCTGGAAGGGCCGCTGCAGAGCTGGGGCGTCGACTCTCGGTTTGATCGCCGAGAGACGTTGCCCTTTCCCACGCTGTCCGGTGTCTGCGGACTTCTGTGCGCAGCGCTGGGCGCCGGGGGCGAGCAGAGGGATTTGCTGGCGAGAATGACGCAGGTGAAGTGGAAAGTCAAGGCTTTCCAGTCGCCGGAATCTGTGGCGTCGGAGATGCTGAGAGACTTCCACATGGTGGGCGGGGGCTACGATTCGTCGGATCCGTGGCTCAATCTTTTCATCCCAAAAAAGATTGACGGCAAGGCGCCGACGGGAGCGTCAGGCGCGAAGCTTACTTATCGCTACATGTTGCAGTCGCAAGCGTTTGCCGTGTTCTTGACCTATGCCGATGACGGGCTGACTCAACAGTTGTGGAGCGCCTTGCAGCGGCCCGTGTGGTCGCTCTCGCTTGGACGGCGGCACTGTGCGCCCACCGAAATCATCGGTCAGGGGCTTTTTGACACGGAGGAAGCGGCAGAAGCTCGTGCGGCAGCGCTTGCGGAAAGCAAACAGCGGAGATTCGCCTTTGAGGTCGTTGCGGGGCGAAATGAAGAAGCCGGGGATGTTATGGTGGTTAATGATGTGCCGGTGAGCTTTGGACTGCATAAGGTATATCGAGATCGCTATGTAACACTGATTAGGCCATAGGGATTGCGTGAGAACACTTTGAACGTATTGCTCTAAGACTTTGTTATCTTTCAAGTTATTGTGTGAAAGATATGCTTAGGTTATTTTCGCGCAGTTCTATAGGAGGTGAAAATGCCGGGTAGCGGACGTCGGATTTTTGTCAAAGTGACGAGAGAAACGCTTCCCCAGATCAAGGATCGCTATCCCTTTTTGTATCTGGAGCGGGGAAAGCTTGTCATCGATGACAGCAGTGTGAAATGGATTGACAGCAATCGTGAAGTGATTCGCTTGCCGATTGCTACCCTCAATGCCATTTTTCTGGGACCGGGAACTTCGGTGACGCACGAGGCTGTGAAAATTCTGGCGGCCGCGAATTGCTCGCTTTGCTGGGTGGGCGAAGACTGCATGATTTTCTATGCGACCGGGGATACGCCGACCGCTGATACGCGAAATTTTCGGCATCAGATGGAGCTGGCATGCTCGCCAAAAAGCAGAGCAGAGGTTGCCAGACGAATGTTTAACCAACGATTTCCCGATGAAGACATCTCTGAGAAGAGCATTGCAGACTTGATGGGAATGGAGGGAAAGCGAGTTCGGGCGCTCTACGAAGCTAAAGCCCGGGAATATCAGGTCGGTTGGAGCGGACGAGACTTTGTTCCCGGAAAGTTCGAAATGTCGAACCTTACCAATCAAATCCTTACAAGCTGCAATGCTGCACTCTACGGCATTGTGAGCTCAGCTCTGCATTCCATGGGGTACTCGCCTCATATTGGGTTTGTTCATACAGGGTCACCTTTGCCTTTTGTGTATGACATTGCGGACTTGTACAAGGAATCCTTGTCTATCGATCTGGCGTTTTCTCTGACGAGAGAATTGGCGGGACAGTATGACAAATATGTAGTGGCCGACCGCTTTCGAGAAAGGGTGGTCAATACGGACCTGCTTCGAAAAATAAGCATTGATGTACCGAAAATTTTGGGAGAGAAACGTGGTCGTCGTAGTAGCCAATGATCTGCCTGCCCGCATTCGAGGGCGGATGAAGTTATGGTTCATTGAACCGCGCCCCAATGTTTTTGTGTCAGGCATTACCGACCATGTAGCCATGAAGGTTACTGAGTACTTGATGGCGAATTGTCCTGAAGATTCAGGGGTAATAATTTTCCGTAGCTTGCCAGAAGCTCCGGGGTACCGAATTCACGTCATCGGTGTGCCAGACAAGAAAATTGTCAAGCGATCAGGGTTGCAGCTGATCGTTGAGAAAGAGCTCGCATTGCTTGAGGATGCTAAGCAATAGAGATAACCTATTGATTTTATTTGCTCTTTAAAAATTTGGAATATCGCAATATGTAGTGGTGTAAAATGCTTCGAGCGACGAGATGTCGCTCTTGTCCCCACGTACGTGGGGATGTTTCCAGTGAACGCGGACACGCATACGGACGTGAAGACTTGTCCCCACGTACGTGGGGATGTTTCCCAGTTTGACCGCCTCATCATCGCCTACACCGCCTTGTCCCCACGTACGTGGGGATGTTTCCGTCCCTGCGGGCGCTGTGATGCCTTTCGCCAACTTGTCCCCACGTACGTGGGGATGTTTCCGGTACGTCATCAACGAGCCGCCTGCCGCTTCGCTTGTCCCCACGTACGTGGGGATGTTTCCGAAGAGACCGCGCGGTTCTTTCAGCGGTGCTGCTTGTCCCCACGTACGTGGGGATGTTTCTAGCAAGGTGACGCTCCGCTTCGACCCTGCCCCCTTGTCCCCACGTACGTGGGGATGTTTCTGGCCTTTTATGGGCGCCGCTTTCGCGGCGCCGCTTGTCCCCACGTACGTGGGGATGTTTCCTGGTATGTCATCATGCTTTTGGGCCCGTGAGCCTTGTCCCCACGTACGTGGGGATGTTTCCTCGACCGGGAGCGGGGCAGAACTCCAGGCCGTTCTTGTCCCCACGTACGTGGGGATGTTTCCTTGGCGCCGCCGAATTCGGCGGCCGCCTTGCTCTTGTCCCCACGTACGTGGGGATGTTTCCTTCTCTACTGATGCATGCGCGGCAATTATTTCCTTGTCCCCACGTACGTGGGGATGTTTCTACAGGGGTTTTTTAATGAGTCCTATCGGGAAACTTGTCCCCACGTACGTGGGGATGTTTCCTGATGGTTCAGCGCCATGCCGACCCAGAGCCACTTGTCCCCACGTACGTGGGGATGTTTCCAAGGGGCTCGCGTTCACGTTCAAGAATCTTAACTTGTCCCCACGTACGTGGGGATGTTTCTATGCCCGACCAATTTTCTTCTCAGCATCGGCACTTGTCCCCACGTACGTGGGGATGTTTCCGAAACTTTCCCATAAATACGTGAATTTCCAGCAAACCGGTAACGAGCAATTATTTTTCTGCGGGAATATTTTTCTTTTTGGCTCTTGCTGTCTGTCGTTTTGCAGTACGTTTCTCGCGAACTAACGTCGATTTATTTTTACTGCCTTGCGGTCGTCCTATATTGTTATTTTTGTCATTAGCTTGCATTTCACCTCGAGCCGCAGCTTCAGCCGCTAGCCTTTCTCTTTCAAGAGTCTTGTTGTTTTTTCTTCCAGGCGGCCGACCAGGCCCTTTTTTAGTAACAACCGGAGGGGGCTCCCCGCGAGCCGCTGCCTCAGCAGCCAACCGTTCCCGTTCAAGCGTCTTATTGTTCTTGCGTCCTGCAGGACGCCCCGGCCCTTTTTTCTCTGGTTTTGGATCTCCTGCGGTGGAATCCTCTTCTTTGGGTTTAGGCGGTCTTCCCGGCCCACGCTTTTCCTTAGGTTTGAACGGTGGCATCTCTCGCGTTTGGGAGTGGATGGCCTTTCGACGAACGTTTTGTTCTTCAGCAAAGCCATCAAGGTGTTCGTCTGTCATTCCTAAAGCAGCAAAGAGATTCCGCAACCGCTCGGATTGATCGTGGATGGCGAGATATTTGTCTGCCGCCCCCAAAGCCAGCACGCATCGGTCCGCCTCCCGAAGCATCTTGTTGGTATCTAACCCTAAACAACGGCAAGCTCGTTCAAGGAAGGTCCGGACAATGCTGGCAACAAAACCAACTGCCAGCTTGACTTCAATGCGAGTGTCATCTTGGGTCCGCGTTACGTCAAACCCTTCCTGAGACTTGAAGTAACTAAATTGTTTTTCAGATACATCCCGCAAGTCATAAAGTTCGCTGATTTCTTTGGCAGTCAGATCTGTTGAGGAAGCTATAGCACTATAGCCCTTGTCATCAACTGCCTTTTGCCAGGTGTCGTAACAGTACTCGAACTTTGGATTCTCCTCTTTTCCGCTGATATTAAGGAATTTCTTCAGTGAGGCAGGAATTGGCAGTTTGCTCTTGGGTTTTCCCTGAGCTATTGCTCCATTGATGGCTCGGCCCGCCGCAAGAACCTCTGAAATCTGTTTCAGCGCAGACTTGTTTCCTCTCACAGCATCGTAATACAAACCAACGCAAGCTTCTTCAGTTCCAGAAGCGAAAACTTTGCAACGCTCTGAAATGCCGAATAGTCCCCTTTCATTGACTACAAAACGAACCTTGCAGTGTATGGCTTCCGCATGTTTCGTCATCATGGTTTGAAAAGCCAGTGAGGTTGATTTGAGCATGACGATGTAGCGGTAGCCACAAGCGCGAATTAGTTGAAGGATGCTTTCCGTAGCGAAGCCACGATCGACAATGACACCCTCCACTGACAAGTTGGAGGATCCAAGGAATTTTGCTATTTTTTCAAATGCCTTGCTATCAATTTTTCCTCCATTGTTGACGAACCAGGTAATTGGCGTTCCATCCTTGGCGCTGACCGCCCAGATGTAGCCATAGATGGGGACCTCCTTGTGCGACTTGGCATTGCCGCGCTCGGCCAACTGACTGTTGCGCACGTTGCAATCATTGTTGGAGCCATCAATGCAAAGCCAGACTTTTTTGTGATCCTTTGCGCACTGCTGGAGCCACTGAATTTTGAAATTATGAATTGAATCAAGGGACCACTTGTTTTTAAAGAAATCAGAGTACCAACTATCGCTATGAAGTTTGTCAGAGAAAGTGACCTGATTTTGCAGACTGTCCTCAATCAAATACGTGGCGTTGGTTCGCTCTCTGATGCAGAACATGCAGTAGTCGAAGATGGCGTTGTTGCGGAGAGGTCCCGTTTCTTTTTGCAACAACGGGTAGAGTCCACTGACCCAAGCCGAGCTTAAGACCAGAGCATATAGACCTACATGTAGCTCTCGTTTCGGTAGAGATTTTTCGCCGTAGAACTGCTTCCACAACTCCGGATAACGAAATCGATATTCCTCGTTCGGATGCATCATCGTGTCGCTCACTGCGCGACCGATAACGGGTCTTTCTTGCTTGTGGTTCTCTTTACGAATTATCAGAAACACTCGCCCGTCTGAGCGGTTGATGTAGGCCTCCTCAGGAATCGGGATCTCGGGAAGGTCCCAATAAATATGCCCCATAAATATTGCCTCCGAAATCGTTACCAATTGTCAACGATATTCTACAATATTTTTTATTATTTTTTAATGACGCCGGCATTAGCGATTAACCCTTAAACTTCAGTCAATTGGACAAGTTTTTAGTCTCGGGTAAAAATTCACGTAGTAAGCAGTGCCGTTACCGATTCACTGGAAATTCACGAAATACACAACGGCGCTATCTTGTCCCCACGTACGTGGGGATGTTTCCTTGACGCGTACTGGGATGAATGCGACAACCGTCTTGTCCCCACGTACGTGGGGATGTTTCCCCCGCTTTGCTTTGCGTCGCGAGGTTGTGCCCGCTTGTCCCCACGTACGTGGGGATGTTTCCATATATCAGTAAGCCAAGCAAGCGAGGAAGAACTTGTCCCCACGTACGTGGGGATGTTTCTGAGGGACTGATAGTGAAGTGCGAGGAGTATGCACTTGTCCCCACGTACGTGGGGATGTTTCTACTTATCAGGACGCCGGTTCACTCCGGGCCGCCTTGTCCCCACGTACGTGGGGATGTTTCCTTCACGGGGTAGTAGCCGCCAGACACTTGAATCTTGTCCCCACGTACGTGGGGATGTTTCCTGTTGCAGTCAGCCGCCCGTCTTTTGCACGCCCTTGTCCCCACGCACGTGGGGATGTTTCTGGGTCAAAGCGTGATTAGCTCAAGAGGGCTAACTATTTCCCCACGTCAGTGGGGGTGTTTCTGGGACGCTGAGTTGCACGTGCAATGAAGCGTAGTTTCCCACTGTCGTGGGGTGGTTGTTATTCGTCCGCTACCGTGTCGCCGAAGAGCTTCAGCGCACGGTAGAGGTCGAGATTTTCGGCTACTGCGCCATCTTCTAATTCCAGTGCTTCTTCCGCGGTGCGGCAGTGCTGTGCCTTCAAGAAGACGAGTAGCACTGCGCGATCGATGGGCATCTGCGAGATGCGAGACATGACGGCGTAATACGTTTCATTGGAGAGAGGCTTTACCTGAATGAGTTTGAGATCCTCATTGGTGAACTCAACTTCTTCATCGCTCTCGTCATCGTCAGAGTCTTCATCATCAGACTCAGCATCCGAGTCTACGTCAGCATCGTCGCTGTCTTCAGTGGCATCTGCTTCATCGACTTCGACGTCCTCTTCGTCCTCTGACTCGTCTTCGTCGTTTGCAGACAATGCGTCTTCGTCTGAGACTTCATCGTTATTGTCCTCTTCATCTGCTGTAGCGCCAGCGGCGGCTTCAAGGCACGCGACCATGGCGGGCGTGCCCGCTTTGCGAGCTAGTTCGAGCGGCGTGACGCCTTCGTCGTCTTCAAAGTCGGGATCGGCGCCGTACTTCACGAGAAGCTCGACGATTGCTGGCTGCAAGGCAGAGATAGCTTCGGTGAGGAGCGTGGCGCCGCTCTTCGGGGACTCGAGATTGGGGTCGACCCCTTGCTCCATGGCCCATTGAACGAACTCAACTTTTCCTTCGTCGATGACGCGGAAGAGAAAATCAATTTCCTGTTCGGAGCATTCGTGACGCGGAGCCATTTTTAAACTATTGGGGTGAAAAGGTGGATGTTCTTATGTGTTATCAGCCTGATGCTCTAGGGAGCTGAGGCTGTGAAGGGGCGCAAATATAGACGATTTTTTAAGACTTGAAGATCAGGAAAAACCGCAGTTGACAGATGATCGTAAGTCAAAGCAAAACGCCGGCGGGGTTGGCCGGCGGTTGCGGAAGTGAGGACAGGGAGAGGGACTACTTCGAAAGGCCCGTTTTCTGAAGCCATCGGCGCACATTGGCGGAGGCGTCATCTACGTCGTGGCCGTAGACGGCGAAAGATTCACCAAAGGTCGTCTGAGCGAGCGC
Organism: Acutalibacteraceae bacterium; assembly: GCA_963647785.1. Taxonomy (GTDB): domain Bacteria; phylum Pseudomonadota; class Gammaproteobacteria; order Burkholderiales; family Burkholderiaceae_F; genus Duodenibacillus. The sequence continues at coordinate 2,988 of CAVJBF010000007.1, read as the reverse complement.
GGCTTTCAATTCCGACGTGGTTTGGGCAAGCCCGCTTCCTTCGTGGGTGCAGAATTGAAAGACTGTTTTTCCTGCTAGCGCTGTAGCAGCGCTGTCGATAAACGTACTCACGGCAGGGGGCAGACGTCCCCACCACACGGGGTGTCCGATGAAGACGATGTCGTAGGATGAAAAGTCGGGAAGGGGAGATTTTAGTTTTGGACGATCGCCGCGCATGAGTTCGTCTTCAACGACGCGCGTTGTTTCTCGGTAGTTCGTGGGATAGGTTTTTACGGTGTCGATTTCATAGAAGTCGCCGCCCGTGAGCGACTGAATTTGTTGCGCCAGTCGCGCGGTGTTGCCGACGGTGAGGTTGCGCGTGCCGCCCGGCCAGTAGTTTTCTCCGCGGCGGGAGTAGTAAGCGATGAGGATGCGAGGCATGGGCTTTTCTCCTGCAAAGGTGAGGGAGGCGATCGTCGCGAACGCGACAGGAATAGAGAGGAGTCTGCGTCGAAGCATGGTTTCTCCGAAAGTTCTGACGCTGTGATTATGGGACGAGAGGGCTGAAACGGCAGAAAGTTGGTCGGATTTGCGGGGGGCAGGCATATTTTTGATACGATCAGTCAGATGGCGGGAAGAATCCTTCAGTTTTGTTAGGATTTCTGAACGACCGAATTGGCACTCGGAAAGCGCTTTTCCGTGCGCCGGAGGTAAAGCCAGCGCTTCGGCACGGAGGCGAGCTTGCAGGCCCGTGCGAAGGCCTGAAGTGTTTCCGACGTGACGATTTCGTCCGTTGTTTCCATTCGGCGGATCGTCTCTTCAGCAAGCCCGCTCTTTTCCGCAACAGCACGCCGAGAAAGTCCGGCCGCGCAGCGCGCGTCCTTAAGCGCCGCTCCCAGCGTGACGGTGGGATGAACCGATCGCAGCACGTCGGGCGGTACGGTGGTTTTGCAGTCGGCGGCCACCTTTTCGAGCAATGTGGCCGAAAGAGGCGCATCTCCCGCTTCGAACGACGCAAGGCGTGTGGGCGAGATGCCGAGCACTGAGGCGAGCTCTTCGATGGAGAAAAGATTTTCGAGACGAGTCTTCTGCAGCCAACGGGCGGCAAGCGCTGCGGAGCCTGCAGCGGGACGAGGCGCATCGTCCGCGAGCCACCCGGTGACGATTCCAGGGGCGAGGTATGTTCGGCCCGTTATCGCCATGAGCTTCATGAGCATAGCCCGCGAAGGCCGCTGCGTGGCTTCTGGTGAAAGAAAACGGGCGAGCGCTGCTTTGGTGATCCCGATGGCTTGGGCGACGAAGTCAAGGCTCGTGAGTCCGTTTTCCGAGAGGAAGGCGCGCAAGGCGGCAGAGGAGGCAGGGTAGCTGCGAGCGGCTTCAGGCTTTTGAGGGGCAGCGTCTTTGGCTGGGGCAACGGATGTCGCGAGTGCATCAATCCCCCAGCGGGCGCGGTAGCGCGCTGTGGCGTTGGCCGTGAGCAGCGCTTCGGGGATCGTGGCGCGAAAAAGGCGGCTCGCCGACGTCAGCAGTTCCGTGGACGGACGCTGGGCGCCGCGCTCTACGCGACTGATGAGCGTGGGAAGCACGCCCAGACGTCGAGAAAGTTCGGCCTGCGAGAGCCCTGCCTTCACGCGCGCAGTTTTCAGCCAGCGGGCAGCGGGAGGGAGCGAGTTATCAACGACGTCCGAAGGCTTCACGAAGCACGCGTTGTCGGCGGCGTAGCCCTTTTTGAGTGAGGGAGCGAGCCCCTTCAAGCCCAGATGCTGTGAGAGCTTGGTGAGCACCGCGAGGCTTGGCCGGCCGCGGGGCGCCGGGCCCGTTGCGTTGCGAAAGTATCCGGACGAGAGACCCAGCGCTGCTTCCAGTGCGGCTATGTCCGTCACTTTCTTTTTCGCGAGGAACTCGCGCAGGGCGCGGGCGGTGTGAGGATAGCGGCGAACATTGGGCATGGCGGCAGAGGGAAAAGGCAATTCACCCTATTGTACGAGTCCTCCCGAGGACTTCTGCGAAGCGAATGTGTTTCAAATGCTTAAGATGCGGGCTTCCAAACGAAAGCAAGACGGAGTCGTCGATGGAAATCACCGCGAAGAAGCTTGGAAACTGGACGTGGCGCTGGGCTCTGCTGGCGCTGGGCATGTTTGTCTCCGCCTGCGGCATCGCCTGCGTAGCGCAGTCGCAGCTGGGAACGACGCCCATTTCAAGCGCGCCCTACGTTCTCGCGGACATATTGGGCCTCACCTTCGGCGAAACGACTGTCATCGTGAACGTCGTCTTCGTTTTTCTGCAGTGGGTGATGCTTCGAAAGCTCTTTCACTTCACTAATCTCTGCCAGATCCCGAGCGTCTGGGTGTTTGGGCTGTTCATTGATCTCGGCATGAGGCTTTTTGTGCCGGCGGCTGCTCTTGCTGTGGAGGCGGGGTGGATGGCGCAGGCAGGAATGAGCCTTTTGGGAAACGTCATCCTGTCGCTCGGGATTGTGATGCAGGTAGAGTCAAAAACGCTCGTTCAGCCCGGAGAAGGCGTGGTCCTTGCCGCTTCTGTCTGTTTTAAGAAATCCTTCGGGACCATCAAGATTGTGAACGACGTCCTCCTCGTTGTCCTTGCGGTGATTCTGGGGCTCGGTTTTCTCGGCTCTGTGGACGGCGTGCGCGAGGGAACGCTCGCGTCGGCTGTGATGGTGGGCTTGTGTGTCAAAGGCTGGTACCGGCTTTTGAACAAAATGAGGGGGTGTACACGGTGACCATCAGCGGGCTAAAACTAATGTCCTAATGTCTTTTGGCCATGCGGGCTGTCTCGAAAGACAAGAGGGGAAAGACAGGGAAGGACGTTCAAGGCGGCTCAGCTAGCGCCATCTCAAACGTCATTTGAGGCGTAGGAGCGTTCTACCCAGCGAATAGTTACTTTTGCGACATCGCACTTTGCATCGGTGTTGGCTTCACATTGCCCTCATCTATTGGTTTATGATCCTCCCTCAAGAGACAGACCATAAAATCTAAAGACAAAATTAAA